>CAYQVL010000116.1:0-6134 GCA_964420825.1 uncultured Sphingomonadaceae bacterium | reverse complement strand
TCCAGCGTCGGAACATCGCCGGCGCAGGCCATGACCACGTCGGGCGCACCGGCCCGGTCATTGCTCGCCCATTGCCAGACGCCGATGCCCGCAGCGCAGTGCTCGGCGGCGGCGTCCATCGCCAGCCATTGCGGCGCCGGGTGCTTGCCCGCGATTACGACATTGACGTAATTCCGGCTGCGCAGGCAGTGGTCCGTCACCGACAGCAGGCAGTTTGCATCCGGCGGAAGGTAAACCCGCACGACCTCGGCCTTTTTGTTCACGACATGGTCGATGAAACCGGGATCCTGGTGGGTGAAACCGTTATGATCCTGGCGCCAGACATGCGAGGCGAGCAGATAGTTGAGCGAAGCGATCGGCCGCCGCCATGGCAGGTGCGACGTGATCTTCAGCCACTTGGCATGCTGGTTGAACATCGAATCGACGATGTGGATGAACGCTTCGTAGCAATTGAACAGCCCATGCCGCCCGGTGAGCAGATAACCCTCCAGCCAACCTTCGCACTGGTGCTCGCTGAGCATCGAGTCGAGCACGCGCCCGGTGGGCGCTAGAAATTCGTCGGTCGGCAGAGTCGCGGCGTCCCACTGGCGGTTGGTCGTTTCAAACATGGCTTCGAGACCGTTCGAAAGCGTCTCGTCCGGGCCAAAAACCCTGAAGTTTCGCTGCCCCTCATTGAGCTTCGCCACATCGCGCAGGAACCGCCCGAGCACATGCGTGTCGCCAATGCCGCGTATCCCCGGCTTGGGCACATCGACGCCATAGTCGCGAAAATCGGGCATCTGGAGATCGCGCAGCAGAATGCCGCCGTTGGCGTGGGGATTGGCGCCCATGCGCCGCGCGCCCTCCGGTGCAAGTTCGGCCAGTTCCGCTTTCAGGCGGCCCTGCGCATCGAAAAGCTCATCGGGCCCGTAGCTCTTCAGCCAGTCTTCCAGCAGCTCGAGGTGTCCGGGATGGGCGGCCGGGTGGAGCGGCACCTGGTGCGCCCGGAAACTGCCTTCAACCTTCAGTCCATTGACGATCTTCGGCCCGGTCCAGCCCTTGGGAGACACGAGAACGATCATCGGCCAGCATGGGCGCGCGGACTTTCCGTACACGCGCGCATCCTGCTGGATCTGCCTTATCTGCTCCACCGCTATGTCAAGCGTGGCGGCCATCGCCTCATGCATCGGCGCCGGCTCGTGGCCTTCGACAAAGTAGGGGGTCCAGCCATAGCCGCGCAGCAATTGTTCCAGTTCATCGCGGGGAATGCGGGCGAGGATGGTCGGGTTGGCGATCTTGTAGCCGTTGAGATGGAGGATCGGCAGCACCGCGCCGTCGGTTACCGGATCGAGGAACTTGTTCGAATGCCATGCGGTGGCCAGCGGTCCCGTCTCCGCCTCGCCATCGCCGACGACGCAAGCAACGACAAGATCGGGATTGTCGAACACCGCCCCGAATGCATGGCTGAGCGAATAGCCCAGCTCGCCGCCCTCGTGGATCGAGCCCGGGCACTCCGGCGATGCGTGGCTTGGAATCCCGCCGGGAAACGAAAACTGGAGAAACAGCTTTCGCAGGCCCGCCTCATCCTGGCTGATATCGGGATAGACCTCGCTGTAGGTGCCTTCGAGATAGGTGTTGGCCACAACCGCCGGGCCGCCGTGCCCGGGGCCGGAGACGTAGATCATGTCGAGGTCGTATTTCTTGATGACCCTGTTCAGATGCACATAGATGAAGTTCTGCCCCGGCGTCGTGCCCCAGTGGCCCAGCAACATGCGCTTCACGTCCGCGAGCGTCAGCGGCCTTTTCAGCAGCGGATTGTCGTAAAGGAATATCTGGCCGACCGACAGATAATTGGCGGCACGCCAGTAGGCATCCATCTTGCCAAGCAGCTGCGGTGCAAGCGTGCGGGATTTCATCGTTCAATCCTTGCTTTCGAACCGTGACCGAGGACGCGCGCGACGGACCTCGCGATCATGAGTTCCTCATCGGTGGGGATGACCCGAACCTTGACGGAGCACGAGTCCGGCGAAATCAGCGGGTCGCTTTGCGCATTGCGTTTCGGGTCGATTTCGATGCCAAGAAAGCCGAGCCCGTCGCAGATCCGCGATCGGATGAGCGGCGCGTTTTCGCCAATGCCGCCCGCGAAGACAAGCGTATCGAGGCCGCCGAGTGCCGCTGCGAAAGAGCCCACCCACTTTTTTGCCTGATAACAAAACAGTGCCACGGCTTCGGCCGCCCGCACGTCCCCGGCCTCCTGCGCCAGCAAGTCGCGCATGTCGGAACTGATTTCCGAGACGCCGAGCAGGCCGGATTCGTGGTTCACCATCTTGTGAAATTGCGCCGCAGTTAAATGCTCGCTTTGCGCCAGGTAGCTGACCAATCCCGGATCGAGATCGCCCGAGCGCGTGCTCATCGGCAATCCCGCCGTCGGCGTGAAACCCATGCTGGTGTCGATACTCTTGCCGTCGCGCACGGCCGCCAGGCTGGCGCCGTTGCCCAGATGCGCGAGAATGACCCGGCCCCTCGTCGCCGCAGGGTCGCCAATCCGCACAAGTTCTTCCATCAGATAGGCATAGGACAGGCCGTGGAAACCATAACGTTGAACCCCCTGTGCATCGAAGCGTCGCGGGATCGGCAGTAGCGTGGCGACACGCGGCATGCTGCGGTGAAATGCGGTGTCAAAACAGGCGACCTGAGGCAGCTTCGGATGCCGCCGGTTGAAGCCCTCGATCAGTTCGATTTCGTCCGGCAGGTGTTCCGGGTCATAACGGCTAATACGATGCAATTCGGCAAGCAATTCCGGGGTGACCAATTCGGGCGCAGTGCGCTCCATGCCGTGGACCACGCGATGTCCTATGGCCACGACCGATGCAAATCCGGCCTGCTTTTCCAGCCATTCGATCAGGAACAGCGATGCGGAGGCATGCTCAGGAACGGCGAGACTTTGGTCCTCCGGATGCTCCCGAACCGTGTCATTGAAGGTCAGCCTGGTGCCGCTCAAGCCGATACGGTCAACCATCCCGAAAAGGCTACGCTCCATCGCGTCGCCGATCTGGTAGAGGGCGAACTTGATGCTTGATGAGCCTCCATTGATTGTCATGATCGATTTCATGGCGTCAATTTTCAGCTCCTGGGTCTATCTTATTTGTAAAGGCTGCCAGGTGAGACTTCAGCGCCTGACAAGCTGCGCGAGATCGTAGTGCAGCAAGTCGCCAATATGGTCGACGCTGATATCGGCATCGGGATATTCGGCCAGCACCTTCGGGTCGTGCGCATAATGGCCCTGGCGCACGAAGACGGTGGTAACGCGCGATCCCCAACTGTTCTTGACGGCCGCCAGAATGCGCAATTTGTCCTCTATCAGAACATAATGTTCGGCGGGAACTTGCCGCGCGACATCGCCGAGTTCCTTTTCCTTGTGCAGATAAATGAGGACTTTGCCCGCGACCGCTTCAAATAGTCCGGAGCGGTCCACTTTGCGCGGCTGGAAGATGACGTCGCCGTCGGTGAGGATGACCGCCGGGCCCCATTGCTTGACGTGTTCGATGACCTCCAGTGCGTAAGGGAAGATGCGGTCGGCAAAGGGATAATCGAGCAAAAACCGGCCGACGGTAAAGATAGCCGGATCGCGCGGATACTCGCCGCGATAGCGTTGCAGGGCGCCCAGATAATCCGCGTAACCGAGCTCGGTTCGCAGCTCCTCGAAGATGCGCCAGTAATGCCGCGCGCAGTCCGTGCCAACCGTGCTTTCGAGGTGGCTTTGAAGGTCGGCGATGACGCGATCGTTGTCGAGCAAGGTGTTGTCCACGTCGAAAAGGAACGCGGTCGATGACCGGGAATTTCTCATTTGTCTGTCCTCTTCTCGGCTGTTACTTGCCGTCTGACTTCTCGATATGTCCGCCGAACTCGAACCGCATCGCGGACAACAGCTTGTCGGCAAACTCGGCCTCGCCGCGTGAGCTGAATCGCGAGTAAAGCGCGGTGCTGAGCACAGGCGCCGGAACGCCTTCGTCGATGGCCGCCTTGATCGTCCAGCGTCCTTCGCCCGAATCCGACACCCTGCCGTCGAACCCCTTGAGAGCGGGGTCCTTGAGCAGCGCGGCGGCGGTCAAATCCAACAGCCACGAGGCGATGACGCTACCACGTCGCCAGACTTCCGCTATGTCGCGCAGGTTGAGATCGAACCGGAACTCTTCGGGGTTGCGCAGCGGCGTTGTTTCCGCATCGGCAGCCTGTTCGCGCGTGCCGACATTGGCGTGCTTCAGAATGTTCATTCCTTCGGCATAGGCCGCCATCAGGCCGTACTCGATGCCGTTGTGCACCATTTTGACAAAGTGGCCTGCGCCGCTCGGTCCGCAGTGCAGATAGCCCTGTTCGGCTGTGCCGCCGAGCTTCTCCCGCCCGGGCGTACGCGGGATGTCGCCGACTCCGGGCGCCAGCGTCTTGAACACCGGCTCAAGGCGTTGCACCGCCTCTTTCGCGCCGCCGATCATAAGGCAATAGCCGCGTTCGATACCCATCACGCCGCCACTTGTCCCGCAATCGATGTAGTGAATCTTCTTGGCTGCGAGCGACTTGGCAAGCCGGATGTCGTCAACATAGTAGGAATTGCCGCCGTCGATGAGGATGTCGTCAGGATCGAGATGCGGCAGGATGTCGGCGATAAGCTGTTCCACAAACGCCCCCGGAACCATCATCCAGATTGCTCGCGGCTTCTCCAGCTTCTTCGCGAGGTCCGCAAGCGAGGACGCTCCGACGGCTTTTTCCTTTGTCAGTTCCTTCACCGCTTTGGAGGATTTGTCGAAAACCACGCATTGATGCCCCCCTTGAAGCAGCCGCCGCACCATGTTGGCGCCCATTCTTCCAAGGCCGATCATTCCCATTTGCATAGCTGTTTCCTTTTTCAGAGCCGATTGTTTGACGCCCGGATTCCGCTGGTGACGGCTCGCGATCACTTCAGGGCTATGGCCAACCTTTCGCGGTCCCGAGGACTCTTCCCACATGCGAAATCCTCCCAGAAAGGCGTTGGCGTTGTCGCCGGCCCGGCAACCGGGCGGAAGCTCGTCGAGTTCGCTCACGTTGCCGCCCCCCAGGACCACGTCATTGGGTTGGAGAGCTGCGACCAGATGGGCGACAACATCCGCAACATGTTTGCGCCATTTCTTCTTTCCCCGCTTTTCCAGGCTTTCGGCGCCCACATAGTCTTCATAGGTGCCTTTCTTGTAGGGAAGGTGGGCCAGCTCCAAGGGTATGACCATCCCGTCCACCACCATCGCCGAGCCCAAACCCGTCCCCAGCCCCAAGAACAGCAGCTTGCCGCCCTCATAACTGCCCAAGGCCTGCATGGCCGCGTCGTTGATGAGCTTGACCGGGCAGCAGAATGTGGATTCAAAGTCGAAACCGACCCAGCCCGGGGCAAGGTTCGGCGGCTCCGACACGGCCCGACCGTGGACTGCCGCCCCCGGGTAGCCGATCGATACCACCTCATATGTCCAGTCTTCAGCCATCTCCTTGACGCCGGATACCATCTTCTCGGCCGTCATCTCCGGCCCGGAGGAAAGCTTTCGAGGTTCATCCCGCCCGGTGGCGAGGATCTTGACGTGCGACCCGCCGACATCGACAACCAGTACATTCATGAGGGCACCTCCGGTTTGCATGACAGACCCGGTAAGCCTGCACCTCGTATGCCGCTCCATCGCGGATACGGCAGCGCCGACATCGGATCGGCGGTGTGTTGGCGGCAGCGGGTCACCACTTCAGCCAGCGCCGCAGCAGCGACTGCACGGTCGGAGTAAGGCGCGTGCGGGTGTAGGCGTCCGCAGCCTTCTTGATCGCCTCGGCCTGGGTCGGATAGGCATGGATGACGCGGGCCAGAGTACGCAAGCCAATCCCCGCGACCATCGCGAGGGTGATCTCGTTGATCATGTCGCCGGCATGTCGGGCGACGATCGTCGCGCCCAGAATCCGGTCGGTCCGCTCCTTGACATGGATTTTGACGAAGCCGGTCTCCTCGTCGTCGGCGATCGCGCGATCCACGTCGTGCATCGGGATGGTGAAGGTCTTCACCGGGATATTCCGCTCGCGCGCCTGCCGCACATAGAGGCCGACATGGGCGATCGCCGGATCGGTGTAGGTGCACCACGGAATCGTCAATG
>CAYQVL010000115.1:1305-6160 GCA_964420825.1 uncultured Sphingomonadaceae bacterium | reverse complement strand
GATCTCGAGCGGTTTCTTCGCCTCGAAGGCGACGGCGGCGCGGGTCTTCATATGCCTCTCCGTAAAATTCGGCGAGCGGCCTTTCCGTTCGCGCGACCGGCGTGGTCAGCCGTAAAGGGCAGTTCGCCTGCCGAAGGGGTTTGCGGAATCGCCTGTTGTGATAGCATTGTGACGGGTGCAAGCCCCAGCGTCCAGCCGGTTTCGATCGGCATGGCGAGCTCTGGCCGCGCCGTAAAGGATGCGCGATCGACATGGGGTATTGAAACGCGGATGATACGATCGGCTTCCCTGTTCGGATGTGTTGCCGCTGCCGCGCTCGCGGGCTGTGGCGAACAGGCGCCGCGCTCTCAGGCGAGATCCGACGAGCCCGCAGCGAGCGCCTGCCTGAACGATTTGCCCGGCGAGCCCGCCGCCATCCCCGCCGGCCGCTTCGTCATGGGCGCCGATCCACGCTATCCCGAAGAGGGCCCGCCGCGCGAGTTCGCCGTCGCCGCCTTCGCCATCGACAGCCATGAGGTCACCAACGCCCAGTTCGCCGCCTTTGTCGATACTACCGGCTATACGACGCTCGCCGAGCAGATGCCGCCTCGCCTCGAGGGCGCGCCGCCCGAAATGCTCGAGCCGGGATCGGCGGTCTTTCATACGCCTTCGCGGGGCGATCCGCGCTGGTGGCGCTGGGTAGTTGGAGCGAATTGGCGGCATCCCGAAGGGCCCGGTAGTGCGATCGACGACCGGGAGAACGAGCCCGTCGTCCATATCGCCTATGCCGATGCGCAGGCCTATGCCGATTGGGCGGGCGGATCGCTGCCGAGCGAAGCGCAATGGGAATATGCGGCACGCGCCGGCGGACCGGCTATCGCGGAGCCGGTCGATGGCGACGGCAAACCGGCGGCAAACTATTATCAGGGCGTATTTCCGCAGCGCGACCTCGGTGCCGACGGCTTTGCCGGCCGCGCGCCCGCCGGATGCTTCCCGCCCAACGCCTTTGGTCTCTACGACATGATCGGCAATGTCTGGGAATGGACGAGCGACCCCGGCGGCCAATTGCCCGATAGCGCGGTCATCAAGGGCGGATCGTTCCTCTGCGCGGCCAATTATTGCGCGCGCTACCGCCCCGCCGCGCGCCAGTTTCAGGAGCGCGGGCTCGGCACCGATCACATCGGCTTCCGGCTGGTCTACCCGGCGCCGGGCCGATAACCCCTCGACGCGGCGCAACGACGCGGCTTCGAGGTAGAAAGATGCTCTGTCGCGGCGTCGGAATTAGCAATGTTTCCAAATGCTTTATTAAGCTTACGCCAATATTGTCGCCTCTCAGTCGGGATGCCCGGCTGGCTCGAACAAGGTACGCGTTGCGGTGGGCTTTCTTGTGATCTGGCTCTATGCCATCAACGACGCGGTATTTCAGGCCGCCAACGCCCTCGTCGGCTGGTCGTGGACGCTCGATGCGCTGATCGCGTTGCCGCTCACCAGCCCGGTGGTCAAGGCCGGCCCGATCGGCGCCTGCCTATTCTACGTCTGGTGGCTCAAGGGCAGCGACACCGAAGTCGAACGCCGCCGGTCGCTGATCCTGATCACCCTTATCGCCGTCTTCCTGATCGCTCCGATCACCAAGATCATGTCGACCGATGCGACGGTTCCGCGCCCCTATCTGTTGGCCGAAACGGTGTATGTTCTCGACGGCGGCGAGCTCGTCGCTTCCCGGCAGTTGGCCTACAGGCCGCCGCTCGCCGGAGATATGGAGGCGCGCTCGAGCGCGCTGCGCCGAGGCCAAATTATCCCCAACGACATGGCGTCATTTCCCAGCGATCACGCCGCATTGTTCATCGCCTTGGCGGCGGGCATCTTCCTCGCCTCGCGATGGGCCGGGTTGTTCGCCCTGGCCTGGGCGATCATCGTCACGCTCGGCAGCCGCATGGCGGTCGGCATGCATTCGCCCTTCGATATCCTGGCGGGAGGGGCGTTCGGCGTCGCCATATTGCTGGCCTGCCGCCTCGCCTTCGGCATGGGCGACCGCCGCCTTCTGCGCAGCGTCCTGGCATGGGTCGGACGGCACGAAGCCTTGGCTGCCGCCTTGCTGTTCATATCGGTCCTCGAGGTCATATCGTCGATGGCCACGTCGCAAAGGCTCGTCGAGCTCATGCGCTATTTTATCTCGGGCGCGATGGCATAGGTGATGCGAAACTCCATGATCCCCTCATTCACGCCCCTACGATCCCTGCTATGGCTGGCGCTTGCCTTGGCTGCGGCCTCTTGCGGCGAGCGCGGCGAGCAAGGTGCGGTCGTCATTCTCGACCACGCGTACACCGCCGAGATCGTCGCCACCCAGGACAATGGATTCGCCTCCCCCGATGGCCTGAACTGGCATCGCGGAATGCTCTATGTGGCCGACGAAGGCGGCTCCGCCGTGCGCCGCTGGACGCCCGGCCGTCGGCCCGAGACGCTGGCCGATAAAAGCGCGGGCATCGCCTCGCCCGAGGATCTGGTGATCGATGCGCGCGGAAGTATATTCTTCACCGACGATACCGCAGGCGGCCTGTGGCGGATCGATCGCGGCGGCCAGGCGGCGCGGATCGTCGGCCCCGAATCGGGGCTTGTGTCGACCGAGGGTATTGCGCTCGCACCCGATGGTTCGGTGCTCGTCGGCGAAGCGACGGGGCGGGTTTTTCGGGTCGATCCGCAAGGTGGCGTCAGCGAATTTCTCGGTACCGCGGCCGCCATCCGCAAACCCGAGAGCATTGTCTTCGACGAGCGTGGCAATCTGTATATCGCCGACAATCGCGACGACACCCTGTCGCTGGTGACGCCGGCCGGTTCGATCTTTCGACTCATCGAGGGCCGATCGGGATTTTCGCCCGAGACGCTGGCCTATGCCGATGGCGCGCTGTTCATCACCGATAGCCACCACGGCAACCTCTATCGCTATACGCGCCGAACCGGCCTTGAAACGATCGCGGTTTTCATGGGCGATTTCAATAACGTCAATGGTGTAACCATCGACGACGCCGGGGCCATCTATGTTTCGATCCAGGCGGACCTGGCCAACCGGCGCGGCTATCTGGTCAAACTGACCCCGCGATAACCGCCCGATCGTGCTTCCAATTGCGCCGCTTCGACGCGCGGCGAGTTACCCCGGTCGCCTCTGATTACGATGACCTGGCCATATGCCGCGCCAGGTATCGCGCGCCGGATCGCAGCAGCTCGACAGCATTTGCCTCAGGGCCTCGGGGACGACCGGAGACCCGCCAGATCGCAACGATCAGAACCGCGTAAACAGCAGCGCCAACGGCAATTTCGACGACCAGATCGATGACCGGATGGATGCCCGAACCGCCGAAGCTTCGCAAAACCACCATCATGGCGAATGCCGCCGCGAACGGACGCCCCACGGCAAACAACAAACCCACCCCGCTCGTCCGGGCCTTGCGGCTCAGCAGCAGAGTTCCCGAAACCAGGAGCGCCATACAGGTCAGCAGGCTGGCGAGAGCGACTCCGATGGCGCCGCCATCGGTCACAACGGCAACCGATACGGCTGCCACCATCACCACCGTTCCGCCCAATGCCAGCTGCGCGGCATGCCGCGAATCGCCCGACGCCTGCAACGACGATACGACCAGCTTGTAGACCGCGTAGAATGCCGAAGCCGGTGCGATAAGCCTGAGATACGGCACCGCATCGGTCCATTGCGGTCCCAGGAGAACCTGCACGGCATTCTCCGCCGCCGCAGCGAGGCCAAGGCCCAACGGCGCAGCGATCATCGCATAGGTTCCCAGCATGGTCGAGAGCCGTATCGGATCGGCGCTCAATGGACGACCGGTCTGAGCGGTGGTGACGAAGGTGACGCGGTTGAGCGCGGTCGCGATCTCCTGCGTGAAGATCGACGACAGGTCCTTCGACACCGAATAAAAGCCAAGGACGTTCATCGATCCGATCCGGCCGACGACAAACCGCTCGATCTCGAAATGGACCGTTTGCGCGGCCGAAGCGAGAAACATCCATAGCGACACGCCAAGCAGTTCGGCGCGGCGCATCAGCGAGAAACGCGGGCGGTAGGGGTGAACGATATACGACGCCGCGGCATGGAAAACCGACTGTGTGACAGCGCCGATTACGAGCGCCCAATAGTTGCGGAGAATCAATGCGGCGATGATCGTCACGGCGAAAGTGGCGAGCCGGACGCTGATCCGCATCCGAAGGTCGCGCCCCAATTCCAGATGGCGATCGAAATCGACAATGCCGATGTTCGCGAGGCCGTAGAATATGAAGCGGCTGGCGAGGACTGCGATCACGACCGCGAGGACGGGCTCGTCGTAAAACCAGGCGACAAGCGGCGCCAGCATGACAAGCAGCCCAGCCAGCACCGTCAACACCAGCAACTGGATCGTCCAGGCCGTGTCGTAATGCGATCGCTGGGGGCGCGGGATGAGCAACAGTGCCTGGCGCAGCCCCAGAGCCGAGAAGATATCGAGGAGAGCCAAAGTCGACATGGCCAATGCGACGATGCCGAAATCCCGGGGCGTCAGCACCCGCGCCAGGATCAGGACCGAAAAGAGACCGATAAATCGCAAGGACCAGGCGATGACGACCGCTGTCGCCGCGCTCCTGTATACCCTGCCCGCCGATGCAGGCGGCCTGTCGTCAGTTTCGTCGTCCAATGTCTGTCTCGGTCCCGCTGGCTGGCCAGATTTCCTTGCCCCCGCTTCTAGTTCGCGAAGATTAGCATTCGGTAAGGATAACCTGTCGTTAGGACTATTCCGCTAAACCTTCCTATTCGCGAGGCGACGTTGAACGGGATTGGAGCGAGGGGTGAAAGCTGCGGTGGGTATCTTTGTCCTGGGCCTGATCGCTTACTCGGCCA
>CAYQVL010000115.1:0-1295 GCA_964420825.1 uncultured Sphingomonadaceae bacterium | reverse complement strand
AGTTGAACACGTCGCAGGACTATGTCCGCCACTATTTCTCCGATATCGAGGGTGTGGTTCCATTCTATGCGATCAACACGACCTTGAGCACAGTGCTGCTGGCGGGTGCGGCGTTGTTGCTGGTTTTCTCCGCCTTGACCAATACCGCAAGCGAGCTGCGCCGGTGCCGCTGGTTGCTGATTTCGCAAGCGGCAATGTTCGGCTTCCTGGCGTTTGACGATCGCTTCCAGCTCCATGAGGCGCTCGCCTGGAGGATCGGTATCGACGATCATTTCATTATGCTCTTCTGGGCCGTCGCGGAAGCGGGGCTGTTGCTGGGCCTATGCAGGCTCGATCGCGTCAGCGTGCGCACTGCTCTTCTATTCGCGGTAGGCGGCGCATTTTCGTTCGTGATGATGGTTTTCGACACCTTTGTTCCTCATGACAAGGTGCTGCGGCTGTCGATCGAGGATTTGGCCAAGACCTGGGCGGCGGCGGCTTTTCTTGGCGCCGCCTGGTTTGCCGCTCGCTTTCATCTCGGTCTGGATCCGAACGACAGAACGCTCGCCGATCTTTTGCGAGACCTTCGTAATAACGGGTCCGGGGCAATTTCGCCGCGCGCCTCCTGAAGATCGATAAATATATGGTCAGAAAGATAAACATGCCTGCCGGGACAAGCCTTAAACTCTACAACGATCTGGACGCGATCGAACGCGACGCCGGCCGCTTGCTCGACCGCAGCTCGCAGCCTGGAATGTTCGACCGGCTGGACTGGTTCAAGCTCGCCGCGCACTATACGCTCGACGGCGATCCGCTGGTCGTAAACGCGAACAACGGCAGCGCCAGCTCCTGGTTGTTCCTCGACCGCAAGGGCTCCTATGCCGCGGCGCTGAGCAATTGGTACTGCCTGCGGTTCCGCCCGGTCACCCATGGACGGGAAGGAGCGCAGCCGCCCATCGCCGAACTCGCCGAAGGACTGAGGAAAGCGGGCGTGAGCCACCTCTTTGTCGATCGCTTGTCCGAAGACGATCCGCTTCCCGCGGCATTGCGCCGGAAAGGCTGGCTCGTCCGCCACGAGCAAGTCAATGTGTCCTGGCGGATCGACACCAAAGACATGGATTTTGCGGACTATTGGGCCACACGCCCTTCGCGGTTGCGTAACTCTGCAAAACGCAAGGCGCGCAAAGCCGGTCTGCGCTTCGCATTTTTCGATCGCTTCGACGACAAGGCGTGGATCGATCTGGAGCAGGTTTTCGACGCCAGCTGGAAGCTCCCCGAAGGGTGTGCCAAGCCAAACGTGCCGCTCGAGATCTGCC
>CAYQVL010000114.1:0-6182 GCA_964420825.1 uncultured Sphingomonadaceae bacterium | reverse complement strand
GACTCCAGGCGAGCGCATCGCGGACGACCGCGCCGCGCATCGTGAGGACATTGTGAAGCGTCGCGGTGGCGACTTCGGCGGTGTGGAGCGCGCGGGCTTCGGGCAGATAGAACATGAATTCCGCCGGCGCCTCGGTGTCCGCGGCGTCGATGAATTCGAAGATCACGCCGTCTATCGTCCGGCGTGTTCTGCGGCCCGCTATCTCCTCGGTCGGCAACACCAGGCTGACCGTGCCGCGCGGGATGCCGGGCCCGAGGCCCGATCCGATATGCGATGCCGGCGAGGCGGGAATGATCTGGCCGAACATCAGCGTCGCGCGCCGGCTCATATGCGTTCCGGCGAGCAGGTTCTCGGCCACCGCATTGTCCGAAAAACCGATCGGTGCGAACACCGGCACATTGCGTTCGGCAATCTCCGCCTCTTCGATGATCGCGCGCGCGCCGCCGAAATGGTCGGCATGCGAATGGGTGTAGATCATGCCGGTTACGGGCCGCTCGCCGAGCGTCGCGTTGACGAGCGCGAGCGCCGCGGCGGCGGTCTCGGTCGTCGTCAGCGGATCGACGATGATCCAGCCGGTGTCGCCCGCGATCACCGTCATCACCGAAAGATCGTAGCCGCGCACCTGCCAGATGCCGTCGGCGACCTCGAACAGCCCATGTTCGGCCGCGAGCGCCGACTGCCGCCAAAGCGACGGGTTGGCCGTGTCGGGCGCTTCGCCGGCAAGGAAATCATGCGCGCGGATCGGCCAGACGACATGCCCGTCCGCCGCGCGGATGGCATCGCCGTCGATCTGCGCGATGCGGCCGCGCCGCGCATCGACAAAATCCGACTGGTCGTCGAGCGGCAGGCTCTGCGCGACGGCGGCGTTGGCGCGCCGCGTCTCCTCGGTGGCGATTCCGACTGGCGGCGCGGGCCTCATGGCGCCGCCGCCTTGGCGAGCCTGTGCGCCAGCCGGCGAGGCCGCGAGCAGCCAGCCTGCCGTCAATCCAACCATCATACTGCGTTGCATAGCCATGGCGCCGCCCCCGTTCGCTGACCTTCGCCGAGTCTGGATATGCCGGAGAACGCAGAGTGTGTCACCTGCATCGAGCGGGCGGGATCGCGAGGCTAGCCGGAAGATCCAGCCGGTCCGCCATCGAGCAGGTATCGCGGCCCCGGCCCCTTGAGTCCCGCCCGGTCCTCGGGGTTATACAGCGCGCATTTCTTCAGGCTCAGGCATCCGCAGCCGATACAGCCGTCGAGCCGGTCGCGCGTGCGTTCGAGCTGGGCGATGCGCGCGTCGATCGTGCCGCGGATCGCCTTGCTGATCCGCGTCCAGTCGCGCTGCGTCGGCGCGCGGTTTTCCGGGAGCTTGGCGAGTTGGGCGGCAATCTCGCCGATCGACAGCCCGAGCTGCTGCGCGATGAGTACGAACGACAATCGTCTGATATCCGAACGCAGGAAACGCCGCTGGCCGCCGGCGCTGCGGAGCGGATGGACGAGGCCCCTGTCCTCGTAAAAGCGGATCGCCGAAACCGAGAGGCCGGTGCGCGCGGCGAGATCGCCGATCGTGAATAATGCCGTCTTGCCGATCACTGTCATCGAATCTTTCGTTCAGTATGAAACTTGAGCTCAACTTAGCTTGAGGTCGTAGAAGAGGCAAATCGCGCTCCCGCGATGCGAAACGAAAAGGATGAAATGATGGCTGTGATAGTGAGAAAATTCGTCAAAGCCCCGCTGGCGCGGTTCTTCGCCGCGCTGGTCAACGAGGCCCAGCCGGTGGGCGGCGTACTCGATATCGGATGGCGCCCCGCCGAGGAAGTAAATCGGATGGGGGACGTGACATGAGCCTCGGCCGGATCGAACACGTCAATCTCAGCGTCACCGACCCGCAGCGGTCGGCCGATCTTATGCGCGATCTCTTTGGCTGGCATATCCGATGGCAGGGGCCGTCGATGCAGGGAGGGCATACGATCCATGTCGGCACCGACAGCGATTATCTCGCGCTCTACAGCAATGAAGCGGTGCGGACAGCCAGCCGGAAATTCACCAAGGGCGCGCCGCTCAATCATGTTGGCGTGGTCGTTGACGATCTCGCGGCGGCCGAATCCAGGGTTGTCGCGGCCGGACTCGCGCCTTTCAGCCACGGCGATTACAAACCCGGCCGGCGCTTCTATTTCTTCGACCGGGATCACATCGAGTTCGAGGTGGTGAGTTACGATTGAGCGCGCCATGGCCATCCCGCTCCGGCCGTTCGTCTATCATATCGCTACGCATGGACTGGGCTAGGCAATCGACAGCGCAGCCGTTTCTGTCTGTAATTGTCCGTCGAGAGCGGGCGGCAAAAGCAGAAACGGGCTTGATTGGAAACGCATATTGGCGTTTTGCACCCAAGCGCCCGCGAATATCGTTCGCGGCATCCGGTCTGATGGGGAAATAGAGCGTCTATGTGCGGCATTATCGGAATTCTCGGGACGGATCACGTCACCGACCGGCTTATCGAGGGGCTGCGGCGGCTCGAATATCGCGGCTATGACAGCGCAGGCGTCGCGACGATCGTCGATGGGGCGATCGAACGCCGTCGCGCCGAGGGCAAGCTCGACAATCTCGTCGCCGTACTTGCCGGCGATCCCTTGCCCGGTATGACCGGCATCGCGCACACCCGCTGGGCGACGCATGGCGCGCCGACGACCGACAATGCGCATCCGCACGCGACCTCCGAGGTCGCCATCGTCCACAACGGCATTATCGAAAATTTCAAGGAGCTGCGCGACGAACTGGTCTCGCGCGGACGCAATTTCGCCAGCCAGACCGATACCGAGGTCGTCGCCCATCTGATCAGCGAGCATATCGAGGCCGGTGTCGAACCGCGCGACGCCGTCCGCAAGACGCTCGACCGGCTCCACGGCGCCTTCGCGCTCGCCATCATGTTCCGGTCGTATCCCGATCAGCTGATCGGCGCGCGATTGGGGTCTCCGCTCGTTGTCGGCCATGGCGAAGGCGAGAGCTTTTTCGGGTCGGACGCTTTGGCGCTGGCGCCGTTCACACAGAAGATCAGCTATCTCGAAGAGGGCGACATGGTCGTGCTGACGCGCGATGCGACGTTGATCTACGACGCCGATGACGAACTCGTCGCGCGCCCGGTGACGCTGTCCGGTGCGTCGGCCGCAATGATGGAAAAGGGCAACCACCGCCATTTCATGCAGAAGGAGATCTTCGAGCAGCCGGTGGTCGTCGCACAGACGCTGCACAGCTATTTGCGGCCGCTCGAGGAACAGGTTGCGCTGCCCGATATGAGCTTCGATCTCGCGAATTTCGACCGCGTATCGATCGTCGCCTGCGGCACCTCCTATTATGTCGCGATGATCGGCAAATACTGGATCGAACAGTTCGCGCGCATTCCGGTCGAGGCCGATGTCGCCAGCGAGTTTCGCTATCGCGATCCGGTGCTCGGTGAGAATCAGCTCGCCGTCTTCATTTCGCAATCGGGCGAGACCGCCGATACGCTCGCCGCGCTCCAGCATTGCAAGGCGGCGGGTCTCAAGACCGCGGGCATCATCAATGTGCCGACGAGTTCGATGGCGCGCGAGGTCGATCTGCTGATGTCGACCCATGCCGGCCCCGAAATCGGCGTCGCCTCGACCAAGGCGTTCACTTGTCAGCTCGCGGTGATGGCGGCGTTCGCGGCCAATCTCGCGCGCGCCAAGGGCAAGCTGTCGGCCGACGAGGAGCGCGAGATCGTCCAGTATCTCTCCGAAGCGCCCGAAGCGATGAACATGGCGCTCGCCCATGACGAAGAGATCGAAGCGATGGCGGGAACGATCGCCCAAGCTCGCGACGTCCTCTATCTCGGCCGCGGCACTGATTATCCGATGGCGCTGGAAGGTGCGCTCAAATTGAAGGAAATCAGCTATATTCATGCTGAAGGCTATGCGAGCGGCGAGATGAAGCACGGCCCGATCGCGCTGATCGACGATCTCGTGCCGCTGATCGTCATCGCGCCGTCGGGCCCGCTGTTCGAGAAGACTGTCAGCAATATGCAGGAAGCCCAGGCGCGCGGCGCGCAGGTCGTGCTGATCTCGGATGCTGAAGGAATTCGCAAAGCCGGCGAGGGGACGGTCGCGACGATCGAGATGCCCAAGGTCCACCCATTGATCGCGCCGCTCGTCTACGCAATACCCGTGCAACTCCTCGCCTATCATGTCGCCGTCGCCAAGGGCACCGATGTCGATCAGCCGCGCAACCTCGCGAAGAGCGTGACGGTGGAGTGAGGGCGTCACTGTAACGGCAGGTCCGTGGCCGCCGAATTGCGGATCGAGTAACAACAAGGAGATCCGCCGATGCTCGTCCGAACCGAAAAGTTCCAGTTCGAGGGCTGCGGCGGCCACACGCTCGACGGCCGTCTGGAATCGCCGGCCGGCAACCCCAGGGCGGTCGCTTTATTCGCGCATTGCTTCACCTGCACAAAGCAGAGCCACGCGGCGACGCGGGTTTCGGCGGCATTGGCCCAAAGAGGGATCGCCGTGTTGCGCTTCGATTTCAGCGGCCTCGGCGGCAGCGAGGGCGAGTTCGCCAATAGCGGTTTCGTCTCGAATGTCGCCGATCTGGTTGCCGCCGCCGAAGCGTTGCGCGATCGGCTCGCGGCGCCGGCGCTGCTCATCGGCCATAGCCTTGGCGGTGCGGCCGTCATCGCGGCGGCGCATCGGATTCCCGAAGCAAAGGCGGTGGCGACGATCGGCGCGCCATTCGATGTCGGCCATGTGCTGGGTCAGCTCGGCGACGATCTGAAGAAGGTCGCGGCGGACGGCGAAGCCGATGTAACGATCGGCGGCCGCGCCTTTCGCGTAAGCCAGGATTTTGTCGCCCAGATGCACGATCAGCCGCAAAAGCAGCGGCTCGCCAATCTCGACAAGGCGTTGCTGGTTCTCCATTCGCCGACCGACGAACTTGTAAGCATCGACAATGCGGGTGAAATTTTCCAGGCCGCCAAACATCCCAAAAGCTTCATCTCGCTCGACAAGGCCGATCATTTGCTCACCACCGAAGGCAGCGGGCGCTACGTGGCGGACGTCATCGCCGCCTGGGCGAGCGGCTATATCGAATTGGCGGAGCCGCAAGCGGGGGACGAGCGGCTACCCGAAGGCGTCGTTTCGGTCGAGACCGCGGGCGGCAAATTCACCCAGATCGTCAAGGCCGGACGGCACAGTCTGATGGCTGACGAACCGCCCAAGATCGGCGGTGACGATCTCGGGCCGACCCCATATGACCTGCTTCTCGCAGGGCTCGGAGCCTGCACGTCGATGACGATGAAGATGTATGCCGACCGCAAGAATATCCCGCTCGAAAACGTGCGCGTCGAACTCGAACACAGCCGCGATTATGCCGAGGATTGCCTGGTCTGCGACAACGAGGAGAACCGGATCGATGTCATCGACCGGTCGATCCGGCTGACCGGCGATCTCAGCGAAGACCAGCGCGCTAAGCTGATCGAAATAGCCGATAAATGCCCGGTTCACCGGACGCTCGAGAACCGCATCGATATTCACACGACGGCGATCGAGTAACCGGTTAGCCGCGGAGCGGACCGATATCCCGATCGAGCTCCGTTCTTTCGGCGTCAGCGATGCGATGTGCGGCACTTCGCCGGGCACCACGCCGGCCACCTGCGCAAGGATATGGCGACCCGATTCGCGCAGCCGGATCTCGGCACCGGGAAACATCTCTTCGAGGCGCCGTTCGATCTCGCACCATCGTCGGCCATGTTTTGGCCATCGAGTGCGTTCAGCTTCCTGGCCGAATTGCCCCAAAGAAGCCGCCCTATTGATCGCCAAGGCATGCGACGCTCGCAATTGCGAGCGAGGCACGATAGAGGGCACGCAATCGCATTTGACAGGGTAGTTTGAGATGAATTCCGAAACCGCGCTCGCGCCCGACCGGCTGACCCATTTGCAGCGGCTCGAGGCCGAGAGCATTCATATCATGCGCGAGGTCGTCGCCGAGGCCGGAAAGCCAGTGATGCTGTACAGCGTCGGCAAGGATTCCGCCGTTATGCTGCATGTCGCCAAAAAGGCCTTCTTCCCGAGCCCGCCGCCCTTTCCGCTGATGCATGTCGATACCACCTGGAAGTTTCAGGACATGTACAAGCTGCGCGACAAGGCGGCGCGCGACGCGGGTATGGAGATCATCGTCCACAAAAATCCCGA
>CAYQVL010000113.1:0-6198 GCA_964420825.1 uncultured Sphingomonadaceae bacterium | reverse complement strand
TACGGCTGTTGCGGCTCAGCGACGGCGAGATCGAACTTGCCTATGCGATCGGCGGGCCCGCCGATGTCATGACGTTGCCTGCGGATTTCCAGGCTGCGTCCCAGCCGGGCCGGATTGCGGGTGTTGCCCTGATCGACGGCGATGCGGTCGAATTGCTCGACGCGCATCATATCTTCGCCGAATTCGCCTCCGGCCATCCATCGCCGGGCGAACGGCCGCTTTGTCTGGTGATCGGCGGCGATGAGCATTGGCGACGCGAAATTCTCGGGCCGCTCGTTGAATCGGCGGGATATCGAGTGGCCTATGGCGGCGATCCCGGGGTCGGCAGCGAACAGGCCGATGTCGTTATCGCGGCCGACGAGGCGGCGGACGGCGCCGCCGGCGAAGGCTATGCCGTGGTCAGGCTCACGGCGACGCCCGATGCCACTGAGGGGCACCTTTATCGTTACGATCGTACGGGCATTTATCACGCATTGCGCGCGCGGCGCAGGGCAGGGGAGTAAGGCAATGAAAAGCCTCTATCTACTCGGCGTCGCTGGCGACGTGCGTTTCGCGATGCCCGCGTCGATGGTCGAATCGGTCGTGACGCTCGGCCCGGTCGTCCCCGTACCCTTGTCGCTGCCGTCGATCGCGGGGGTTTCGGCTTTGCGCAGCCGAGTCATAACCGTCGTCGATGTCGTCGCCGCGATCCATGGTGGCGAGGCTGCGCCCGCCGATGGACAATCGGCGATCATCGTTACGCTCGGCGGCCATCTTTATGGACTGGTGGTTGACGATATTCATGACGTGATCGGTCATAACGGCGAGCTCAAGCGCTTCGGAGCGGCGTTGGATAGCGGCTGGCAGCGTGTCTCGACAGGCGCAATCGAGGTTGAGGGATCGGCCGTTATCGTCATCGATCCGGCGAAGCTCGTCGTCGACCGCATGGCCGTGGCAGCCTGATCGCCGTTCGAAATCGTTAACGTCGTGCTTACCTTTAAACGCGTATGCTGATGTCACAAATTTATCCGGAGAAGTTGCTTGAAAAAATGTCTTATTGTTGACGATTCGAAGGTCATCAGGAAAGTCGCGCGTCATATCCTCGAAACGCTTGATTACGCGATCGACGAAGCCGCCGACGGCAGCGAGGCGCTCGATCAGGTCCGCGCGAATTCTCCCGATGTCGTCCTGCTCGACTGGAATATGCCGGTTATGAGCGGAATGGAGTTTTTGCACTCGCTCGTTGAGCTCGACCTGCCCATCAGGCCTAAAGTCATTTTTTGCACGACCGAGAACGGCGCCGAACATATTCGCGACGCGATCGCCGCCGGCGCCGACGAATATATCATGAAACCCTTCGATCGCGACACCCTCCAGAGCAAGCTTCAGATGGTCGGGATGGAATAGGCCCGTGGCTTGCGGCGTTCAGCAAAGTTGGGGTGCCGCCAGCAATCGGTCAGCGCCTCGCCGCGTCATGATCATCGATGATTCCGCTGTCGCCCGGCAAATTTTCGAACGCATCGTCAATGGAACCGGCAAATTCGAAGCTGTCGCCAAAGCGTCATGCGCCCGAGATGCGCTCGAACAACTGGCTGATATTTCCGTCGACTTCATCCTGCTCGACATAGAAATGCCGGGTATGAATGGCATCGATGCGATTCCGCTTTTGCGAGAGGCGAGCGATAATGCGCCGATCCTCATCCTGTCTTCGCACTGGGCGGAGGGCGCGGGGTCTTCTGTACGCGCGATGACGCTGGGCGCGAGCGATGTGCTGCTCAAGCCCGGAGCGCGAAGCTTCGGGGGCCAATTCGCCACGGCACTCGAGGCGGCGATGACCCGGATTGCCGCCGATCTTGAAGCGCTGCCCAGCGTTTCGCCGCTAACCGCTGTTGTTTCGACCGACATACTGGCGCGACCGGTTAAATGCGTGGCTATCGGCGCGTCGACCGGCGGGCTCCATGCACTGAACGGTTTCTTTTCGGCGCTCCCCCGCGATATCGCGATGCCGATTCTCGTGACCCAGCATTTGCCGAGCGATTTTATCGGCTATTTCGCCACACAGCTGGAATTTCTGACCGGCCGGTCGGTCTGCGTCGCCCAGCACGGGCAACGCGTTTTGCCGGCAATGGTGCTCGTCGCACCTGGCGAAATGCATTTGACGGTCGCGCAGCGCGATGGAGACGTTCGCGTCGTTCTCCACCCCAAGACAAATCCGTCGGCCGCCTGCCCATCGGTCGATCCGATGTTGGAAAGTGTAGCCGAGGTCTATGGCACAGATGCCGTCGGTGTCGTGCTCAGCGGCATGGGGCGCGACGGAGCGGTCGGCGCGCGGGCGCTCGCCGAGCGGGGAGGGCGATTATTGGTTCAGGATCGCGAAAGCTCGGTGATCTGGGGAATGCCGGGCGCGATCGCCGATCAAGGCATCGCGCATCTGATTGCGCCGCCCTGCGAACTCGCCAGGCGTATCGCTACCCGAGCGAGGACGTTTGGATGGAGTTGAATTCGCCCGCCTCACGGCTGCTCAGGGATCTGCTCGAAGTCCGTACGGGCCAACGCTTCGAAACCAGCCATGGCTGGCGTATCGAGGCGGCGCTTGGTTCGGTGATGGCGAGGCATGGCATTGTCGATGTCGTGATGTTGGGCGTCCGTCTTCTCGATCCGGCTTCGCGGGGATTGGCGGATGATGTCGTCCATGCCTTGCTCAACAACGAAACCTATTTCTTTCGCGATGCGTCTATCTTCAACGGTCTCGAAGCGGTTCTGCACAGGCTCGCCGAGCGGCGCAACGCGGGCAAAAGGCTACGCATTTGGAGTGCGGGCTGTTCGTCGGGCCAGGAGCTTTATTCGCTGGCGATGATCATCGCCAAGGATCGCCAGCGCTGGCGCGACTGGAAGATCGAGCTGCTCGGCACCGACATTTCGAGCACGATCGTCGATCGCGCGCGGCAGGGCGAGTACAGCCAGTTCGAAATCCAGCGCGGGCTTCCGGTGCGCTACATGCTCCGCTGGTTCTCCCAAGTTGGTGAACGCTGGCGCATTAATCCTTCGCTGCGCGAGATGGTCGGTTTTCGCACTCACAATATCCTCGATCGGCCGCCGGCCGGCGCATTCGATATTGTTCTGTGCCGCAATGTCCTGTTTTATTTTCCCGAAGCGACGCGCGGCAAGGCGTTCGATCGGCTTGCCGACGCGCTTGCGCCCGATGGTTTGCTGATGCTCGGCGCCGGCGAAACGACGCTCGGCCAAACCGGTCGCTTCGCTGGCTCGCCCGAAGGGCGCGGGCTTTACCGGCGGATCGATATCGACGTTGCCGAACGCATGTCGCGTCGCGCTGTTCGGGCTTGACGCGCCCGCGGCTTTGGGAGTCTGTGGCGACATGATGAAGGGCCACGCTGCTCAATTGACGATTCGATGCGACGCACCGCCGCATGGCCGCATTTGAACGATGGACTTCGTTGAAACCCCCTCGGTCAACTTCGACGATCGCAAGCTGTCGGTGTCGATCCTTGTCATGCACTATACCGGCATGGCCGATGCGGCCTCGGCTATCGAGCGGCTGACCAGCGCCGACGGCGGCGTTTCGGCGCATTATGTCGTCAATGAGGATGGCGTCGTGATGCGGCTTGTCGACGAGGGCAAGCGCGCGTGGCATGCCGGATTGTCTTACTGGCGAGGTATTCGCGACGTCAACTCGGCGAGCATCGGTATCGAAATCGTCAATCCGGGCCATGAATTCGGCTATCGGCCCTTTCCCGCCGACCAGATCGCTTCGGTCGTCCGCCTCGCCAGCGAAATCCGCAAGCGCCACGATATTCCTCGGGCCAATGTCGTCGGCCATTCGGATATCGCGCCGGCGCGCAAGCAGGATCCGGGCGAATTGTTTCCGTGGGATAAGCTCGCGCTTCTCGGAATATCGCTGCCGCGTCCCGCCAATGCTACCGTCGATCCGGGCTGGAGCGACAGCGCCTTCCTGCTCGCTCTGGAGCGCTTCGGCTATGACGTCGCCGACAAAACCGCCGTGGTTCGCGCCTTTCAGCGCCGTTGGCGTCCCGACACGATCAACGGAGTGATCGACGGCCAATGCCGCGCGATCCTACTCCAGTTGCTCTTGGAACGTGAGGGCGGAACGGCTAGATAGTAGGCGTCAGAGGGTCGGGCGGCCGCGTGGCGCGAGTCACGAGGAAAGTCCGGGCTCCACGGAACCACGGTGCCGGGTAATTCCCGGCGGGGGCGACCCCAGGGAAAGTGCCACAGAGAGCAGGTCGCCAAACCACCGCATCGCGGGGGCGGCGAAAGTGAAAGGGTGCGGTAAGAGCGCACCGCGCGCGCCGGCAACGTCCGCGGCACGGCAAACCCCACCGGGAGCAAGACCGAATAGGGGCGGCACATGGGCCTGGTCCGGCTCGTCGCCCGGGTTGGTCGCTTGAGGCCGCGAGCAATCGCGGTCGTAGAGGAATGGTCGCACAGGCGGAGCAATCCGCCGGACAGAACCCGGCTTACAGACCCTCTGACAACAGTATTGCGCACATCGCCGCATCGCGATTCCTTTACGAATCGCGCGTTCTCGTTCACAATAGCAATCGTTCAATTGAGGGTATTGTTACACCAAAGGGGGACCGCCATGAGTCTGATCGATCGCGCCAAAAACATCTTGCTGACGCCCAAGACCGAATGGGCGAAAATCGATGCCGAACCGGCTACCGTAGCCGGTCTGTTTACCGGCTATGCCGTCATTCTCGCACTGCTTCCTGCCATTGGCACCTTGTTGGCGGTGCTTCTTTCCCTCGGCCCCTATCGCTATTTCGGGATGAACTATTTTCTCGTCACGGCGGTGCTGAGCTATGTTATCGGGTTGGTCGTGCTTTACGTAATGGGGATTGTCGCCAACGCGCTGGCGCCGAGTTTCGATGGCACGAACGACCAGGTGTCGGCGATGAAGCTGGTGGTCTATTCGGCGACGCCGATGTGGATCGCAGGCTTTTTCGGCTTCATTCCCGGGCTCGGGATGCTGGTCGGCCTCGCCGGCTTCGCCTACTCGGCCTATCTTATCTATCTCGGCAGCAGCGTTGTCATGAAGGTTCCGCAAGACAAGGCCGTCGGGTTCACCGCGGTGACGATCATCATCTGGATTGTGCTGGCGATGGTGCTTACGGGCGTGATCGTCGGGGCCGTGGTGGCATCGATGATCGGCGGCGCGGCGATGACCGGGGCGGCAATGTATCGATAGGCTGCCGGCCCATCGGGCTCGGCTGTTCGAGACGACTATTTGACGGACCATGGCTTTTGCCATGGTCCGTTCCTGCTTTTGGCGCTACACCGGTCGGCTATGGCAAAGGCACGACGATCGAACGATTGGGGCTTTCCCCGCTGGCGCGGTTATGAAGAGACGCGCGAGGCGGTCGAGGTGCGGCTATGCGATCGTCATGGCTGCGAGGAGCGCGGCGACCGGCCCGCGCCGAAATCGCCAAACAGCCCCGAACGCTGGTATTTCTGCGAAAAGCATGCCGCCGAATATAACCGTAACTACAATTATTTCGAAGGCTTGACCGACGAGCAGCGTAAGGAACGCGAGCATGACGAGCGCCGCGATGCCTCGGGCTTCAGCGAAGCCTCGCATTATGGTTGGGCTGGTCCGGGTGACGGCACCCGTAGCGTCGACGAAATGCGCGCGCTCGATATTCTTGAGCTCGAAAGCGACGCGACGATTGCCGATATCAAGAAAGCCTGGCGCCGCGTCGCCAAGGAAAACCATCCCGACGTCAAGCCTGGCGACGCCGAAGCCGCGCAGCGCTTCCAGGCAGGACAGGCGGCATGGGACGTGTTGCGGAGCGCCGAGGAACGGCGCGAATGGAAGGGCGTTTAGCGCTCAGTCTGCATAGCGCTTCGCGGTCGCGCGGATCAGCATTATCATATTGGGAATGCCTTGCGTCCGGTTCGAACTGAGCTGGTTCTTGAGATCGAAGGGCGCGAGTTCGGCTTCGATATCGGTGGCGAGGATTTCGGCGGGGCGGCGATCCTGGACCGCGAGCAGGACAAGCGCGATGATCCCCTTGGTGATCGCGGCATTGCTGTCGGCGAGGAAATGGAGCGCGCCGTTATCGGCGCGCGTGGGATAGACCCAGACCGCCGCCGAGCAGCCGCGAACCAGCGTCGCGTCAGTCTTGAGCGCATCGGGCATCGCCTCGACCTGCGCGTGCCCGGACACTTCACCCTGCTCGG
>CAYQVL010000112.1:0-6234 GCA_964420825.1 uncultured Sphingomonadaceae bacterium | reverse complement strand
TGGACCGGACGCTCGAGCTGGCGCCCGATCGCATCGCCTTGTTCGGCTACGCCCTTCTTCCCCATCTGCTGCCCCGGCAACGCCGGATCGACGGCAATGCCTTGCCCGGCTTGCGGCAGCGCTTCGACATGGCCGCCCATGGCTTCGACCGATTGACCGATGCCGGATATCTGCCCATCGGTTTTGACCATTTCGCCGCCCGCGACGACGGTCTGGCGCGCGCGGCGGCGCGACGGACGGTCCGCCGCAATTTTCAGGGCTTTACCGACGATCCGGCCCGGACATTGCTGGGTCTCGGCGCGAGCGCGATCAGCTCGTTCCCCGATCGCTTGATCCAGAATGAGAAGAATACGGGGCGTTATCGCATGCGGGCGTTCGCCGGAAAGCTGTGCGGCGTTGCAGGGAT
Source organism: uncultured Sphingomonadaceae bacterium (assembly GCA_964420825.1). GTDB lineage: Bacteria > Pseudomonadota > Alphaproteobacteria > Sphingomonadales > Sphingomonadaceae > Parasphingopyxis. The sequence continues at coordinate 5,828 of CAYQVL010000112.1, read as the reverse complement.
CGCTCGCAGCCCCGAGGACAATCAGCGGGAAGCCATCATTTCGGCGCTGCTCTGCACGGGCAGCGCTCCGATCGACCGGGAGTTGATTGCGGCGCTGAACAGCATTTTGCTGGAGGCATTCGGGACGTTTGGATTGCTGGAAATAAGGAACGATCGGCTGAATATTACCGAAGCCGGGCGACCCTATCGCCGAGTAATAGCCGGCCTGTTCGACGCCTATCGGTCTCCCGCCGAAAGACGCTTCAGCACGGCTATCTGATGGTCGGTTCATATTCGCGCAATATCGAGACTACACTCCCGCAGCTTCCGGGCGCGCCCAGCCATAACACATGCATAGTCCGTGCAACGGGTGTGCAACGGGCAAGCCTCATTCGATGCGTCTCCATGAAAGATGTATTATCCTTGCATGTTTTCCGGGCACCGAATAGATACATCCTTTACACATTATTCTTTGAGGAGTTGCGGAGCTTGGTCACCAGGGGCGAGAAGATGCTGGCGTTGCGACGGTCGCGCATGGCGGCCGCTCCGGCTTTTCTGCGCGGCGGCTTTCGACCCTTTTTCTTCAGCGGAGCCGCCTGGGCGGTCATCGCGCTCGCGCTGTGGTTGACGACGCTGGCCGGCGCAATCGTTTTGCCGAGCGCCTTCGATCCGCTCGCCTGGCACCGGCACGAGATGCTGTTCGGTTTCGTCGGAGCGATTATCGCCGGGTTTCTGCTCACCGCCATTCCAAACTGGACAGGGCGGCTGCCGATCGCGGGCCCGCCGTTGGCCGGCCTGCTCGGGCTCTGGCTCGCCGCGCGCGCGGCGGTGTTCTTTTCAGGAACAATCGGGCTTCCGGCGGCGGCCGTACTCGATGTCGGCTTCTACTTTGTCCTCGCCGGCGTTGCCGCGCGCGAGGTCATCGCCGCGGGCAACCGCAATATACCGGTTGTCGGTCTGGTCGGCCTGTTCGGCATCGCCAATGCGATCGATCACCTCGCCATGGCGGGGCTTGTCGATCCCGGCCTCGGTTGGCGCAGCGCGACCACATTGATTATCGTGATGATCTCGCTCATCGGCGGGCGGATCGTTCCTTCCTTCACCCGCAACTGGCTGGCGAAAAAAGGCGTGAAGCATCGGCTTCCCGGCCAGCCGGGCCGCTTCGATATCTTCGTTGTCGCCGCGACCGCGGTGGCGATGATAGTCTGGACCGTGCTGCCCCAGGCGGTCGTTGCAGGTGTCTTGTTGATCGCCGCGGCGCTTCTCCAGGCAGTCCGCATGTCTCGCTGGGGAGGCTTGCGGGCGGCGCGCGATCCTTTCGTTTTCGTCCTTCACATGGGGTATGCATGGGTGCCGATCGGACTGGCATTGCTCGGCGGGTCGCTGCTGGTGGTCGCGATTCCACCCTCGGCGGCAATCCATGCGCTCACCGCCGGGGCGATGGCGACGATGATCCTGGCCGTGATGACCCGTTCGACGCTCGGCCATACCGGGCGCGAATTGAAGGCCGACGCACCGACCGTCCTGATCTATCTGCTGGTCACCGCGGGGGCGGTGCTGCGGGTTACCTCTCCGCTCGGGCTGGTCGATTACACCGCCGGTATGGAGGTCGCGGCGATCTTCTGGGGCGGCGCGTTTGTGCTCTTCCTCGGCGTTTATGGCCCCATGCTGCTCGCCCCGCGCGCCGATGGAAAACTGTAGGCCGGCGCGCGCTGACGGCGCCTCTTACATGAGGACATATCCATGACGGAAAATGCGACACTGACACTCTCCCGCCCCGAGATGGAGGATATCGGCCGGCAGGTTCTGGATATGGTGATCGATCATTTCGAGAATAACGGGCGCCAAGAGGTCGCCAATCCGACCGACCAGCAAATGCTCAAGGACTGGATGGCCGAACCGCCTCCCGAAAAGGCGATGGCGGTCGGCGACGTGCTAAAGGAGTTCCAAGCCAAAGCCCTTGAAACAATGACCCATTTCGATCATCCGCGCTGCTTTGCCTTCGTGCCCAGCCCAAATAATTTCGTCAGCTCGCTCGCCGAGTTCATTGCTTCGTCGTTCAATATCTTCGCGGGCGCCTGGGTCGGCCCATCGGGAGTCGCCGCGATTGAAATGAAATCCATAGAATGGTTGAGGCAGCTCTTTGGACTTCCCAGCTCGGCGGGCGGCTTGTTTGTAAGCGGCGGTTCCATGGCGAACCTCACCGCGCTTGCCGTCGCGCGCCATATCAAATTGTGCAATAATGCGGCCAACGCATCGGTCTATTTTTCCGACCAGACCCATTCGTCGGTTCCCAAAGGACTGAAAATACTGGGATTCCAGCCATATCAAATCCGCGCCTTGGCGGCGGACGAGAATCTGAGGCTGGACGTCGAAAGACTCGCCAACAAGATCGATTATGACCGGGCGCGCGGGCTGGTGCCGTTCTGTGTCGTGGCCAATGCCGGTACGACCAATAGCGGTGCTATCGACCCGCTCGATCGACTGGCCGACTATTGCAAGGAGCAGGGACTGTGGCTGCATGTTGACGGCGCCTATGGCGCCGCCGCGGCGATCACCGAAAGCGGCAAGACGTGGCTCAAGGGCATCGATAAGGCGGATTCGATCACCATCGATCCGCACAAATGGATGTTCCAGCCCTATGAGATCGGCTGTCTGCTCATTCGGAATGCCGGATATCTCAACGAAGCGTTCAAGGTGACGGCCGAATATCTGGATGTCCTCGATAACGGCGGCGAGCAGACGAATTATTGCGACTATGGCGTCCAGCTTACGCGCGGATTCAGGGCGCTCAAATTCTGGATGTCGCTCAAGACATTCGGCTTGGAAAATTTCCGTGCCGCGATCGAAAAGGGCATTGCCAATGCCGAGTATATCCAGTCGCAGCTGGAACAGGACGACTGCTGGGAGGTCGTAACGCCGGCCATGATCGGCGTGATCAATTTCCGCTATAGATCGACGAAGTCATTGCCGGAAAATTTCCACAGCCGTTTGTCTGGTCAGATCCTCGTCGACGGATTTGCGATGATCACGCCCACTCGGATCGGCGGGGAAGAGGTTCTTCGTATCTGCGCTATCAACCCTCGTACTACGCACGAGGATTTGCGCCATACGCTCGCGCGGGCAAAGGCGCTGGCGGAAGATCTGTTGGTAGCTTGAGAGCCGCGTTCTTCGTCCCGCTTCGTCGTCTGCCGCGGCTCATTGTTTGATCTGGGTCAATTCACTTGGGTCGCAATGAGATAATTACGGCGACTGGACGATGTTTCGTCCGTCAGGCGGAACAGATGGACTTCACTATATCCGAACGACAACTCGAATGGCGCGATCGGGTTCGCGTCTTTATGGATTCTCACATATATCCGGGGGCGCCCAAATACGAGGCTCATATGCAGGCCGAGGGCGAGAGCCGCTGGACGCCTCCGCCGGTGATCGAAGAGCTGAAGGCGCGCGCCTATGCGGAAGGACTGTGGAATCTTTTCCTGCCCCCTTCGAATTGCGATGACGACAATTACCATGGCGCCGGGCTGAACAATCTCGAATATGCGCTGTGCGCAGAAGAAATGGGCCGCGTGGGTTTCGCTTCCGAAGTCTTCAACTGTTCGGCGCCCGATACCGGCAACATGGAAATACTCCATCGCTACGGCACCACGGAACAGAAGGCAGCCTGGCTCCGGCCGCTTCTCGACGGAGAGATCCGCTCGGCTTTCCTGATGACCGAGCCCGATGTCGCCTCCTCGGACGCCACGAACATCCAGACGTCCATGCGGAGAGACGGCGACGACTATGTCATAAATGGCAGGAAATGGTGGTCGTCCGGAATGGGCGATCCGCGCTGCGCCGTGGCGATCGTCATGGGCAAGACCGATCCCGAAGCCGAGCGCCATGTCCAGCAATCGCAGATCATCGTGCCTCTCGACACCGAAGGCGTGGAAGTCGTGCGTATGTTGCCCGTGTTCGGTTACGACGATGCGCCGCACGGACACGCGGAAGTTCTGTTGCGCGATGTTCGCGTACCGGCCTCGAATATGATCTTGGGCGAAGGTCGTGGATTCGAGATCGCGCAGGGGCGTTTGGGCCCCGGCCGCATCCATCATTGCATGCGCGCGATTGGGGCCGCCGAAGTCGCGCTCGAACGGATGACGGAGCGGCTTCTGTCGAGGGTGGCGTTCGGCAAACGACTGGCTGACCAGTCGGTCTGGGAACAGCGGATCGGTGAGGCGCGGTTGGATATCGAGATGACGCGTCTACTCTGCCTCAAGGCTGCCGATATTATGGACAAGGCGGGCAATAAGATGGCGCGGCGGGAAATCGCCATGATCAAGGTCGCCGCTCCGCGGACGGCCCTGCGGGTTCTCGACGACGCCATACAAGCTCACGGAGCCGGCGGCTTGTCGGACGATTTCGGTCTCGCGCACGCTTATGCGGGAATGCGGGCGCTCCGGATCGCCGATGGCCCTGACGAGGTGCACTTGCGAGCGGTCGCACGTCACGAGTTCAGCCGACACCGCGAGCGTATGCGAGCCTGGAGAAATGCGTAAGCGTATTTGCCGCCTCGATCAGGTGGAAGCCGCAATTTGCCGTTCTAAAATCGGCGCGAGTGGAGGAGCGCCAGCGAAAGCGCCATAGCTGCGGCCGGCTTGCCCGTCGAGCCGGGTCTCGATGAACAGATCGGCCACGCCTTGCGGCGCGTGGCGAACCAATAGGGCGGCCTGCAGAAGGAGTGCCAACCGCTCTGCTGTGTATCGCGCCTTGGCTTCTGTCGGTGTCGAACGGCCTATCTCAGCGATTAGCTCTGCGACAGCTTCATCAAGCCTCGCATCGCCGCCTTCGGCCAGTTCGAGTTCGGCGATATAGGCTTGGAAAGCTGCCGGTTCGCGAGACAATGTGCGCAGGATGTCGAGTGCGATGACATTGCCCGAACCTTCCCAGATCGCGTTGAGCGGGGACTCCCGAAACAGGCGCGGCATCATGCTTTCCTCGACGTAGCCGGCGCCGCCGAAACATTCCATGCACTCGTAGACGAAACCCGGACAACGTTTGGTCAGCCAGTATTTGGCGACCGCCACCGCCAGCCTGGCGAAGGCGCGCTCGCTCTCGTCGGCGCCGTCGAAGGCCCGGCCCACCCGCATAACCAGGGCGGCGGCGGCTTCGTACTCGACCGCAAGATCGGCGAGAACCGAGCGCATCAAGGGTTGGTCGATGAGTGTCTTCTGGAAGACGCGGCGACCCGCGGTATGATGAAGGGCTTGGGCGAACGCCATCCGCATGATCCCCAGCGTGCCGGCGATCGTGCCGAGCCGGGTATGGTGAACCATGTCGATGATCAGCTTGACGCCGTCGCCCTCCTCGCCGAGCAGCTCGGCATAGGCATCGTGATATTCGATCTCGGCCGAGGCGTTGGAGCGATTGCCGAGCTTGTCCTTCAACCGCATCATCTGGATTGCATTGCGCTCGCCATCGGGCGTCACGCGGGGGGCGAGGAAGCAGGAAAGCCCGCCTTCGGCATAGGCGAGGGTGAGGAACCCGTCGCTCATCGGCGCCGAACAGAACCATTTATGACCGACCAGTCGATAGCCGCCGCCCTCGAGCGGATAGCCGTGGGTGGTGTTGGCGCGGACATCGCTGCCGCCCTGTTTCTCGGTCATCGCCATGCCGATCGTGACGCCCCGCTTGTCGCCGAGCGGAGCAATCGCGGGATCGTAAACGCCGCCGAGCAGCTTTTCGAGCCACAGCGCATCGGCCCCGCCGGCTCGCAGCGCCGGCACCGCGGCATAAGTCATGCTCATCGGACACATCGTCCCTGCTTCGGCCTGGGTGAACAGCGCGAGCCGAGCGGCATGGGCGACATG
>CAYQVL010000111.1:0-6250 GCA_964420825.1 uncultured Sphingomonadaceae bacterium | reverse complement strand
CCATCCCCGCACAGCGCAGTTACATTGCGCACGCGCATGGCCTCAAGCCGCGCGTCGTCGAGACCGGCGGCGTTTCGGTTACGCAATTCACCGATATGGCGGCGCACCGTCAGCCGATGAACCGCGTCTACAACAGCTATCGCCGGCTTTCCGCCGATCCGGCGCACAATCCCGCGCTCGAAGACCATCGCGCCTTGTTCGAGCCATTGTTCATGACCTCGTTCCTGATCGAGGCCTTTATGCGCCGCGAAGACTGGTTCGGCGCGCAGTCGCTGATCATCACCAGCGCTTCCTCGAAGACCGGTATGGCGCTTGCCGAATCGGCCAAGGCGCGCAGTCCCGGAATCGAACGCATCGGACTGACCAGCCCAGCAAATATCGGCTTTGTCGAAGGCCTCGGGCTATACGATCGCGTGCTTGCTTATGATGCGCTTTCGGAGATCGATTCGGCGGCGCCGTCGGTGATAGTCGATTTTGCCGGCAACGGCCCGGCGCTGTCGGCGCTCCACAACCATCTCGCCGACGCGCTAAAATATAGCTGTCTCGTCGGCGCGACACATTGGCGGGACCGCGGGCTTGCCGAAGGTATCGCCGGGCCAAAGCCGATCCTCTTCTTCGCGCCCGACCATGTCGTGGCGATGACCAAGGATCTCGGAGCCGAAGCCTTTGCCCGGGAAATCGGCAAGGCGTGGAGCCGCTTTATCGGGCAGGCGCAGGGCTGGGTCGATGTCGTCCACCGCGAAGGCGGCGAGGCGGTGACGCGTGCCTATCAGACGCTGCTCGCCGGCAAAGCCTCGGCGCGCGAAGGATTTATCCTGTCGCTGTAACCCGACGGCCAAGCGTTCAACACCAGCCTTGAAACGAATGTGCCCGGGCCTTTTCAGGCCCGGGCACAAGCATGACGAACGTTCGTCAGCCCCCTTATGTGGCCCGGTGTCGCGCGGTTCACCCCCTCAAGCGTCGCGCAGAGCATCTGGCCTCCCCGAACCACGGCCAAAAGATCCGTGTTTCGAAGCGACAATGCTACGCCTGCTCGGCGGGTGTTGTCATTGGGTTAGCGGTGGCTGGATATTATTATTTCGGTAGCTGTGGTCAACGCGCAACAGCACTCCGATGCGCGATGATGGTTGCCGGGGCCGCAGCGCGGCCTTAGAGACGCCCCATTCCAAGGCCCTATCCGGACCCTAAACATCATGCGCCTTTCCCGCTATTTCCTGCCCGTCACCAAAGAAACGCCCGCAGACGCGCAGATCGTGAGCCACAAGCTCATGCTGCGCGCCGGGCTCGTCCGTCAAACCTCGGCGGGGATCTATGCCTGGCTGCCGCTCGGGCTGCGCGTGCTCAAGAAGATCGAGCAGATCGTCCGCGAGGAGCAGGACCGCGCCGGCGCCGTCGAAATGCTGATGCCGACGATCCAGTCGGCCGACCTTTGGCGCGAGAGCGGACGCTACGACGCCTATGGCCCCGAAATGCTGCGGATCGAAGACCGCCAGGGCCGCGACCTCTTATACGGCCCGACCAATGAGGAGGTGATCACCGCGCTCTTCAAGGATGGCGCGAAAAGCTATCGCGATCTGCCGCGCAATCTCTATCATATCCAGTGGAAATTCCGCGACGAGATCCGCCCGCGCTTCGGCGTCATGCGCGGCCGCGAATTTCTGATGAAGGACGCCTACAGCTTCGATCTAGACGAGGCCGGCGGGCGGATCAGCTATAACAGCATGTTCGTCGCCTATCTGCGCACTTTTGCGCGGATGGGTCTGCGCGCGATCCCGATGCAGGCCGATACCGGCCCGATCGGCGGCGATCTCAGCCACGAATTTATCGTGTTGGCCCCCTCGGGCGAAAGCGCGGTGTTCTTCCACAAGAGCTGGGAGGAGCTGCGTTCGGTCGAGGACTATGCTGTCGATACTGGGGATAGCGCGGCATTGCAGGCGTTCGTCGACAGCATGACCGCCGATTATGCGGCGACCGACGAGAAGCGCGACGAGGCGGCTGAAGCCGCGCTCGGCGACGAATTGCGCCAGTCGCGCGGTATCGAGGTCGGCCACATCTTCTTCTTCGGCGACAAATATTCCAAGGCGATGAATCTCAAGGTCTCGGGCCCCGATGGCGGCATGATCACGCCGCTGATGGGCAGCTATGGCGTCGGCGTGTCGCGGCTCGTCGGCGCGGTGATCGAGGCAAGCCATGACGATGACGGCATCATCTGGCCCGAGGCGATCGCGCCCTATAAGGTCGGCCTGATCAACATGCGCGCCGACGAGGAGGTCTGCGTCGCCGCGGCGGACGATCTTTACGCCAGGCTTGAAGCCGCCGGCGTTGAAGTGCTTTACGACGACCGCGACGAACGCGGCGGAGCCAAATTCGCGACAATGGATGTTATCGGCCTGCCCTGGCAGCTGATAATCGGCCCGCGCGGACTCAAGAACGGCGTCGTCGAACTCAAGAACCGCGCGACCGGCGAGCGCGAGGAACTCAGCGCCGACGCGGCGCTGGCGAAACTGGCATGATCCTCTCGCGCCACGAACGCATGATCGCCAAGCGCTATCTGCTGCCGGGCAAGGGCGAGCGGTTCATCTTCGTCGTCGCCTCGATCAGCCTCGTCGCGGTGATGCTCGGGGTCATGGCGCTCGTCGTCGTGATGAGCGTGATGAACGGCTTTCGCGCCGATTTGTTCGACAAGATCGTCGGTTTGAACGGCCATGCGGTCGTCCAGGGCTATGGCGGTCGCCTTCCCGACTGGCGCGACATCATCGAGGACGCACAGGCTACGCCCGGCGTCGTTTCGGCGACGCCGCTGATCGAACAGCCGTTGATGGCGAGCTATAATGGCCGCGTCGAGGGCGTTCTCGTCCGCGGGATGCGCGTCGAGGATATCCGCGGAAACGAAGCGCTGACCGGGAATGTTGTCGCCGGCGACATGAACGCGCTGATGCCGGGCAGCAACAACGTCGCGATCGGATCGCGGCTGGCCACTGCGCTCGGCGCGGTGCCCGGCGGCCAGATCAGCCTGATCTCGCCGCAGGGCCGTTCGACGCCCTTCGGCACGGTCCCGCGCATCGTCGCCTATGACGTCGCCGCGATTTTCGAGGTCGGGGTCTATGATTTCGACAAGGCCTTCGTGCTCATGCCGATGGAAGACGCCCAGACCTTGCTGATGCTCGACGACGCGGTCGGCATGGTCGAGATCGATACCGACGATCCTGACAATGTCAGCGCCATCCTCGCGCCGATCGCCAATCGCTATGCGGGGCAGGGAGTGATCACCGACTGGCGGCAGATGAACAGCCAGCTCTTCGATGCGCTCGCGGTCGAGCGCGTCGTGATGTTCTGGGTGCTTTCGCTGATCATCCTCGTCGCGGTGTTCAACATTCTCTCCTCGCTGATCATGCTTGTCCGCGCCAAAAAGCGCGACATCGCGATCCTGCGGACGATGGGCGCGACGCGGCGCTCGATGATGAAGATCTTTCTCACCATCGGCATGACGACGAGCGCGCTCGGCACGCTCGCGGGGCTGATCCTCGGCTTCGTACTGCTCGAGTTCCGCCAGTCCGTCGTCAACGCCATCCAGCTCATAACCGGCCAGAATCTCTGGGATCCGTCGATCCGCTTCATCACCGAACTTCCCGCACGAACCGATCCGTTCGAGGTGCTGATGATCGTCGGGCTCGCCCTCGGCTCGGCCTTCATTTTCACGCTCTATCCGGCGTTCAAGGCGGCGAGCACCGATCCCGTCCAGGTCTTGCGCTATGAGTGATCCGGCCCTCATCGTTCGCGGCCTCACGCGCAGTTTCGAACAGGGCGGGGTGACGATCCACGTACTGCGCGGCGTCGACATGGAAGTCGCGGCGGGCGAGATCGTCTCGCTGCTCGGGCCTTCGGGATCGGGCAAGTCGACGATGCTCCAGGCGATCGGCCTGCTTGAGGGCGGTTTCGGCGGCTCGATCACGATCGACGGCGAAGAGGCGGCCAAGCTCGAAAACGATGCGCGCACGACGACGCGGCGCGATCATCTCGGTTTTGTCTATCAGTTCCATCACCTGCTCCCCGATTTCTCGGCGTTGGAAAATGTCGTCATCCCGCAGCTTATCCGCGGCGCCAGCTATGCCGAGGCAGAAGAGCGCGCCGCGTCGCTGCTGTCGCGGCTCGGTCTCGAACAGCGGCTCACCCACCGCCCCTCGCAGCTTTCCGGCGGCGAACAACAGCGCGTCGCCGTCGGCCGTGCGCTCGCCAATCGTCCGGCGCTCGTTCTAGCGGATGAGCCGACCGGCAATCTCGACGAGGCGACCGCCGATGTGGTATTGGCCGAGCTGCTGACTTTGGTCCGCGAAGAGGGAAGCGCCGCGTTGATCGCGACGCATAACGAACGTCTGGCGAAGAAGACCGACCGTATGCTCAGGCTACACGAAGGATTGCTCGAATGAGCGTTCACGATTTTACCGTCGCCCGCCCCAATGGCGCCGAACTCGATCTTTCGGACTATAAAGGCAAGGTGCTGCTAATCGTCAACACAGCCTCGCAATGCGGCTTCACCCCGCAATATGAAGGGCTCGAAAAGCTCTACGAGGAGTATAAGGATCGCGGATTCGAGGTACTCGCCTTTCCGTGCAACCAGTTCGGCGGGCAGGAACCGGGTGACGCCGAAGAAATCGCCAGTTTCTGCACGCTCACCTATGACGTGAAATTCCCGTTGATGGCCAAGATCGAGGTCAACGGTTCGGGCGCCGATCCGCTGTTCAAACACCTCAAGGACCAGAAGGGCGGAATGCTTGGCAGCGCGATCAAATGGAATTTCACCAAATTCCTCGTCGATCGCGACGGCGCCGTCGTCTCGCGCCACGGCCCGACCACCAAGCCCGAGCATCTTAAGCGCGATATCGAGAAGCTGCTTTAGGCGTCGCGTTGCGGCGCGGTTCACGGCGTCCGCGGCCAGTCTCCCCAATATAGCTTGCCCGGTATCGCTCCGCACGGAATCGATCTATTGCCAGCCCTTGGCGTGGAGTGGATCGAATGATGAGCAACAACAAATTGATGGCGATAGTGTCATGCTTCGCCGCATTGGCGTGCACAGGCCTGACCGGCTGCGCGAGCGGCGGCGAGAGCGACGATGCGCAAGCCGACGCGGCGGTTGCCGGCACCGATCCATCTGCGGCCGTCGATCTTGCCGCGTTGATTGGGTCCGACAGCATGAGCCATGCGATGAACTGCGTGGTCCATCTCGGGCAAACCGATACGGTCGGTGGAGGCGATCAGCTCGCCATGGATTCGGCAAGCACCGCCTGGCGCGCGCAGCTTGTCGCTGAGACCAACGAGCAGGAAGCGTCGCAGCTCATAGCAAGCAATGTCAACATGCTGGCCGATACGCCGGCCGCTGCGCGCGAGGTCGCGATTGCCTGGTGTCTGGACAATGCGCCGGGCTAATTCGAATGCCGACAGGGCAGGGGAACGCTGCAAATGCGCCTCGTCCACAACGCACAGGCATCGCGCCATTTGCGAATCGCGGGCGCAGCACTAGGTTCGGAGCGATGGCACATGTCCCCTTCGCTCCGCTCCGTATCTTCTCGGCATACACAATGCTCGAAGGCGCGATCCAGCCCAAGGCGATCGCTGCGCGCGCGCGCGAGCTCGGATTTCCCGCCGTCGTTTTGGCCGATCGCAACGGCCTCTATGCCGCGATGCCATTTTGCTCGGCGGCATTCGCCAAGGGCGTCCAACCGATTATCGGCGCGACGCTGGCCGTGGCGCGGCCGGGACGGCCCGAAGGCGCCCAACCGGTGATCGATTGGCTGCCGCTGCTCGCGCAGGATGAGACCGGCTATGAAAATCTATGCGCTTTGGTTTCGATGGCCCATCTCGACCGCCCGGTCGAAGAACCGCCGCATGTCTCGCTCGACGCGCTTGACGGTCGCAGCGACGGATTGATCGCACTGACCGGCGGCGGCGAAGGCGCGCTTGCCAGACTCTATGAGGGCGAGCAGGCCGACGCCGCAAGCGCTTATGCCGACCGGCTCGGCGCCTTGTTTCCCGGCCGCCTGTATGTCGAACTCAGCCGCCGCGGCGACCCGGTCGAAGAGGCCGCCGAAACCGGCTTGCTCGATCTCGCCTATGCACGTGACTGGCCGCTTGTCGCTACCAATCCGGGCTTTTTCGAACGCGCCGATTTCCACGCCGCGCACGATGCCATGCTCTGCATCGCCGATTCGAACTATGTCGCGAGCGCCGATCGCCGCCACAGCCCCGAAGAGGG
>CAYQVL010000110.1:0-6251 GCA_964420825.1 uncultured Sphingomonadaceae bacterium | reverse complement strand
TCGGCGAGCATCCGCCAGCTATTGCCGCAAACAGCGAACATCCGCCCGGCTTCGATATGATGATGTTTGTCGAGTATCAGCGCGCGCTCATGGCCGGGGATCGTGCCCCTGTAGCGCACCGCTTGGCCGTAATCCTCGCAGGCGGGCTCGAGTCCGGCCAGCTTGAACAGGCGGTAGGTCGCCGAGACGAACCCGATCCCCGCGACCTTTGCCGCGACGTCCTCGTCGCCGATCGCCAGCGGACGGTCGGTAACGAGGCGCGGATCGGCAAAGCCGCCGGCCTTCGCCAGCGTGTCGAAATCGCCCCAATAGAGCGCCCCCGACAGACATTCGCCATGGAGCACAGGATCGGCGCGCAGCGACTCGGGGACTCGCCGATCGGCATAGACGTCCGAGAAATAGAATTCGCCACCGGTTTTGAGCAGCGCGTATGCGTCGCGAAATATCTTGGCCTTGTCGGCGACCAGATTGATGACGCAGTTGGAAACGATGATGTCAAAGCTGGCGGGTTCGAGCCCGAGCGTATCGAGCTGTTCGATATCGCCCTCGACAAATTCGACATTGCGATAGCCGAAGGTCTCGGCGTGCCAATCGAGATGGGCGCGCGCGACGGCAAGCTGTTCGGGGGTGGTATCGACACCGACGACGCTTCCACTTTCGCCGGCGAGTTGCGCGAGCAGATAAGCATCCTGCCCCGACCCGCTGCCAAGATCGAGCACACGCATCCCCGACATCGCTTCGGGCGCGATCAGGCCGCAGCCATAATAGCGCGCCTTCACCTCGGGATGGACATTGGCGAGCGCCTCGCGGATCGCCGGGGGCGGCGCCTCGATCGTGCAGCAGGCGTCGGTCTTGAGGTCGGCCGAGCTTTGCAAAACCTGGCCGTAATAATCGCGCGAATTTTCAACGTTCATCGAATTTCCTTGGTGCCGCTATCAGCTTCGTCACATGGAGGGGCCGGGTTACACCGGCATGAGTTCGCTGTAACCTCGTCTTTGCTGGCGACGAAGTTGACTGCGGATAGGCCGTGCAGCAGGCATGGCGCAACCTAGGCAATCGCATCTATGAAACATACGCACGACCTTATCGTGATCGGCGCCGGATCGGCCGGACTCACCGCCGCCGGCGGCTGCGCGCAGCTTGGTCTGCGCGTGGCGCTGATCGAGAAAGGCGCGATGGGCGGCGATTGCCTCAACACCGGTTGCGTCCCGAGCAAGGCGCTTATCACTGCCGCCCGGCGCGCGCAGGATATGCGCCAGAGCGCCAAATATGGCATCGCCGCGGTCGAGCCCGATATCGATTTTAGGGCTGTCCACGATCACGTCCAGCGCGCCATCGCCGAAATCGCGGTCGACGATTCGCAGGAGCGTTTCGAAGGGGAATTCGGCGTCGAAGTCATTCGCGGAGCGGCGCAATTGCGCGACGGGTCCACGGTCGAGGTCGAAGGCCGGACGCTGACCGCGCCGCGCATCTGCCTCGCGCTCGGATCGCAGCCCTTCATCCCGCCGGTCGAAGGTCTGGCGGGCACCGGCTATCTGACCAACGAGACGATCTTCGACCTGACCGAGCGCCCCGACCATCTCGCGATCATGGGCGGCGGGCCGATCGGCATGGAGATGGCGCAGGCATTCCGTCGACTCGGCAGCAGGGTTACGGTGATCGAGCGCCACCGCGTTTTCGGCAAGGACGACCCCGAAGCCGTGGTGTTGCTCACCGAAATATTGCGCGGTGAAGGGGTCGAGATCCGCGAACAGACCGAAGTCCAAAAGGTCAGCGAAACTGCGAACGGCTTTGTCGTCACCACCGACTCGGGCGCGCCTGTCGAAGCCAGCCACCTGCTTGTCGCCACCGGGCGCACGTGCGATTTCACGGATATAGGTCTCGAAGCCGCCGGCGTCGAATGGAGCAAGAAAGGCATCACGGTCGATGCCCGCCGTCGCACCTCGAACAAGAAAATCTACGCGATCGGCGATTGCCGCGAGGGGCCGCGTTTCACCCATGTATCTGGTTACGAAGGCTCTCTCGTGGTTTTGCAGGTGGCGCTCGGCGTGCCGAGCAAGGCCGATTACAGCGCGCTGCCTTGGACGACCTATTGCGATCCAGAATTGGCCCATGTTGGGCTCACCGAGGCCGATGCGCGCAAGAAATATGGCGATGCGGTCGCCATAACGCGTCAGGACTTCGCCGATAACGACCGCGCCCGCGCCGAAAACGACACCGAAGGCTTCCTCAAGATCATCCGCAAGGGCCGCAAGATCCTCGGCGCGACCGCTGTCGGCCCGCATGCCGGCGAACTGCTGCTGCCGTGGAGCTTGGCGATCGGGGGCAAGGCCAACGCTTTGGCGATCGGCGGCGCGATCGTCCCCTATCCGACGCGATCGGATATCTCGAAACAGGCGGGCTTCGCCATCTGGGAGCCGGTGATCTTCGGCAAATGGCCCAAGAGATGGGCGCAGTTCCGCGCCAAATATCTGTTATAGTCGCTCACCCTCGCGGAGACCCAAGCCATCGCCACCAACCCCCTTCCCGTCCCCTCGCCTTTCGAGGTAGCCGACGCACCGCGCCTTGCGCCCGAAAAATTCGGCGATTCCCGCGTCACGGCCAAAGGCGAACCGCGCGCGCATGTCGCGCTCGCCCGACTCGAAACGCTCTGGTTCAACACCGGCACCCTGTGCAATCTCGCTTGCAAGACCTGTTACATCGAAAGTTCGCCGACCAACGACGCACTCGTCTATCTGAGCCTCGCCGAGGTCGAGATCTATCTCGACGAGATCGCCCGCGAGAAGCTCGGCACGCGCGAAATCGGCTTTACCGGCGGCGAGCCGTTCATGAACCCAGAAATGATCGCGATGCTCGAATCCTGCCTGTCGCGCGGTTTCCAAGTGCTCGTGCTGTCGAACGCAATGCGGCCGATGCAGCGTTTTGAGGTGCAGCTACTCGATTTGCGCGAACGCCATGGCGAACGGCTGACGATCCGCGTCAGTCTCGATCACTACACGCAGGACGCCCATGAGGCCGAACGCGGTGGCGGCACTTGGAACAGGGGGTTGGCGGGGCTTAAATGGCTATCGGACAATGATTTTTCGATCGCCGTTGCTGGCCGTCACCTACCCGATGAGGACGATATCGTTGCACGCGAAGGCTTCACCGATCTGTTCGCGCGCGAAAATATCGCCATCGACGCCCGAGATCCGGCGCGCCTCGTCATCTTCCCCGAAATGGACGCGGCCGCCGACGTCCCCGAAATCACCACCGCCTGCTGGGGCATCCTCGACGTCGATCCGCGCACGATGATGTGCGCGTCGAGCCGGATGGTGGTCAAGCACAAGGGCGCGGACAAGCCCGTCGTCGCGGCGTGCACCTTGTTGCCCCATGGCGAGGATTTCCAGATGGGCGAAAGCCTTGTCGAGGCGAGCCGCGATGTGTCGCTCAACCATCCCCATTGCGCGCGCTTCTGCGTGTTGGGGGGAGCGAACTGTAGCGCATGAGCCTCCTTTCCCCGGCGGGAGAGGATTTGAGACTTAGCCGGAGCGAGCTTATCCGCGATTGGAGAGGGGTTATCGCTTGGCGAACACCCGCCCGGCCACCGCGTCGAGCTTCGCCATCAGCGCGCCATCGGCGGCGTCGAGATCGGTGAGCAGCGAATGGTCCAGCACGGTGTCGAGCGGGCTCGGGGTGCGCGTGTCGGGAAGCGCTTTGGCGAGTTCGACGACGAGATTCGCCGCTGTTTCGGCATTGGCCTGCAATTGTTCGAGAACATTATGCACCTCGACATGATCCTCGCCGTCGCGCCAGCAATCATAATCGGTGACCATCGCGACGAGCGCATAGGGGAGCTCGGCCTCGCGCGCGAGCTTGGCTTCGGGCATCGCGGTCATGCCGATGACGTCGCCACCCCATTGGCGATAGAGTTCGCTCTCGGCGCGCGAAGAAAATTGCGGTCCTTCCATCGCCAGATAGGTTGCGCCGCGACGCATCGGCGCGCCCGCCGCCTTGCCTGCCGCTTCGGCCATGGCGGACAGGCGGTCGCACACCGGATCGGCCATCGAAACATGCGCGACGAGGCCGGGGCCGAAAAAGCTCTTCTCGCGCGCGAAAGTGCGGTCGATAAACTGATCGACGATGACGAAATCGCCGGGGCGCATATCCTCGCGCAGCGAGCCGCAGGCCGAAAGCGAAAGCAGATCGGTGCAGCCAGCGCGCTTGAGCACGTCGATATTGGCGCGGAAGTTGAGATCGCTCGGGCCGATGCGATGGCCCTTGCCGTGACGCGGCAGGAAGACGAAGCGCTTGCCCGCAATCTCGCCGATTACGAGTTCGTCCGACGCATCGCCCCAGGGGCTTTCGACGTGAATGCACTGGGCGTTCTCGACCGCGTCGATCGCATAGAGCCCCGATCCGCCGACCACGCCGATTACCCACTCACTTGCGCTCATCGTTGCGCTCCATACTCTTGCCGTTCAGCTTTGATCCAATTTCGCGGCTCTAGGCGAGCCAACGAACGAGGACCAGCCGCGCTGTTGGACCATCTATGCAAATATTGGGGTTGTCGATGGAATTTGGCATATTCGCCGCCGCTGCCGCAAGCGCGGTCATTGCGATCTCGCCCGGCGCAGCGCAGCGCTCGATCCAAGGAGTCACCGTGGTTTCGGGGTTCAGCTGGAACGGCGAAGAATATCGCGGTGACGAGGTTTACGATCCCGAAGCGGGCCGAAGCACAACGCGCCTCAAACTCAACCGCAAATCGCAGCCTGCGCGTGACCGGCTGCGTCCTCGGCGACATCATCTGCCGCTCGAAAAATTAGTTGCGGCGCTAGCTCGCGCCGGTCGCGGGTTTTCTCTATTGGCAGAGCGGTGAAACCGCCCCGCATCCATATGCTGCTTTTCGATCCCTTGACCGTGCGGCGAGCGCTCAAAGTCAGTGCGATCATTGGCACGCTGCTTCTCGCAATCAACCAGGGCGATTTGATCGCAGCGGGATACTGGCCGCCGCTGTGGAAAATCCTGCTGACCTATATCGTGCCCTATGCGGTGTCGTCCTATTCGACTGCCGCGCTGCTGCGCGATCAGGCGCGACGGAGCTAGGCCTTCACCACTTCCTGCTCGATCGTTCCGAAGGTCGCATGGCCATGTTCGTCCTCCATCCAGATACGCACGCGATCGCCGCGCGATAGGAATGGCGTCTTCATCTCGCCATCGAGAATCTTTTCGACCATGCGCACTTCGGCAAGGCAGCAATAGCCTTTACCGCCCTGATCGATGGGCTTGCCCGGTCCGCCATCCTCGTCGCGGTTCGAGACCGTGCCCGAGCCGATGATCGACCCCGCAACGAGCGACCGGGTCTTGGCGAGATGCGCGACGAGCGTGCCGAAGTCGAAGGTCATATCCTCGCCGGCATCGGCCCGGCCAAAGGGTTTGTCATTTAAATCGACCATTAGCGGCCCGTGAAGCTTGCCGTCCTTCCAGTTGGGAAGTTCGTCGGGCGTGACGAACACCGGCGAAAAAGCGCTCGCGGGTTTGGACTGAACGAACCCGAAGCCCTTGCCGAGCTCGGCGGGGATGAGATTGCGCAGCGACACGTCGTTGACGAGGCCGATTAGCCGGATCGCCCCCAGAGCGTCCTCGCGGCTCGCGCCCTGCTTCACATCGCCGGTTACAACCACGATTTCGGCCTCGAGATCGCAGCCCCATTCCTCATCGGGCAGCGGGATATCGTCGCGCGGTCCGATAAAGCCGTCCGATCCCCCTTGGTACATCAGCGGGTCTTCCCAGAAACTATCGGGAACCTCGGCGCCGCGCGCCTGGCGGACGAGGGCGACGTGATTCACATAGGCCGAGCCATCGGCCCATTGATAGGCGCGCGGCAGTGGCGAGGCGGCGTCATGCTCATGAAACCGGTCCTTCGGGATCACGTCATGCGCAAGATCGGTGGCGAGGTTTTCGAGCTTGGGGGCACATACATCCCAATCGTCGAGCACGGCCTGCAATGTCGGTGCAATATGGCTGGCGTCGGCGGACCAGGCGAGATCATGGCTGACGACCACCAGCTTGCCGTCGCGTCCGCCTTTGAGCGATCCCAGTTTCATTGAATTCTCCTTGCACAGGTTGATCCATCCTTAGGCGGCCAACGCCCGACGCCGCAAGCAGGTTGCCTGTCGCGTTTCACACTCTCGCCATCGTCGCGCAAGCGCGATAGGAAACGGATCGACGATCGAGGGGATAGCAGCACCATGACCGCAGGGCCCGGTCCG
>CAYQVL010000109.1:0-6266 GCA_964420825.1 uncultured Sphingomonadaceae bacterium | reverse complement strand
TCGCTATACTTCAATCGCGCCGTGGCGGTGGTGGAGGCGCGCCTCTCGCAAGGAGACCGCCCATGTTCATCTCCACCATCCTGAGCGTCCTCGGCCTCGGCTTCATGGTCTATGTGCTGTTCACGCTTGCCGTCTACGCGCTGCCCTTCTTCGTCGCCGTCACCGTCGGCATGCATGTCCACGACAGCGAGGCGGGCCTCGTCGCCGCGATCGCTGCGGCCTTCCTCTCCGGCGCCGTCACGCTGCTCGCGGGCCAGATCGCCTTCGCCACCATCCGCTCGGTTCCCGTCAAGCTCGCCATCGGCGCGCTCTATGCTGCCCCCGCCGGGATCGCCGGCTATCACGCCATCAAAGGCCTCTCCGAGATCGGCGGCGCGGGAGAGACTTGGACGCTCATGTTCGCCTGGATCGGCGCCGTCATCGTTGGCGGCACGGCGTGGGCGCGGATCGCTTCGCTCGCAGGCCCCTTCAATGCCAACGAGCGTGCGCGATGCTGCGACGCGGAAGCATCTGACGAATTACAGTGATTGCGGCTGATTCACATCGAAGTTGCACAAATACCTCGATGTGCAGGAAGCTCGAAACTCGCCTTCGAAACGTGAAAGCCACTCTATCGCGCCAATAAACGATAACCCCTAAAGCAAAAGCCTTTTTCCGAAAGAAGCTCGCTCCATCCCTCTTCTAGACCTATTCGGCTGGTATCTTCCAACAGGCCCTTGCTTTCCTCGATCCGCGTCAGGCGGGCAAACCTCGCATGGAGGGGATGATCGGTTGTCACAAACAGCTCTTTCCGATGCAGGATCGGCCGGTTTCTGCTGACGCGAAAACTTCGCGTTCTCACGCGGAAGGTCTGCAAATGCACGGTCAGGGATTCTGCGAGCGGCGGGTGCGGAGCATTGTCGAAGTCGGGATAGCTTAAATACGATATCTTCGGTTCGCCCCGGTGCATCTTGATGATGTTGGCACCGTCCACCCGCCCGAGATACGCACGCGCGCATCCTTCGTAGAGGCGCAGGATAGGTGACAGCGCGGGCAATGCCGATTCATGAACATAGAGCGCGGTCGGCGTGAGCTTGCCGATTTTTGAGTTCTGGCAAGCTTCCTCGACGGTTCCAGGCTGCCCGAGAGAATACAGGAGCGTGTCAGCCTCGGTGCAGGCTTGCTTGTAATTTCCGAAAAAGGCCTTCACGTCCCGTTGCAGCGCAAGCGGCAGTTTCCCGAAAGGCGGCCGTCCTTCGAATTGCGCCAAGGCGAGATAGATAAGCAGTTCCCGGCCGCGCTCCTTGCCGATGGCCTCCCAGTCAGCCTCATCGGTGGCAAACAGGACGACGCGAAATGCTTTGCGGACCGAGCCAAACAGCCCTGCCAGTTCGGCGGCGTTTGGCAACTCGTCATCCTGAGGCAAGCGACCGCGCTCGCCAACGAACTCCATCAGAGGGGCGAGCGCCGTTTCATGCCAGGCGAACAGCTCTGCGGATTTTGTGAGGCGCGGAGCGGCAAGACGGCGGCGGTAGCGTGATGCAAGGAACTGCGTACGCGCCTGTTCATCACGGAAGACGTAGAACACACCGGGAGCAGCCGGAACGGCGCTCGCTTCAAGGGTCCGGTCGATCCACTGGCGAAGTTCCTGCTGTTCGAAAAACTTCTGGAACGTGCCGCGACTGGTCAGGCAGCCGTCTTCGTGATCGGTACTTTCGCGCAGGGCCTTTGCTTCGGGCGTGAGCCGTGCACTGACGACTAGGATTTGTTCGGCCAGCGCCCATGCGCGGCGTAGCGCCTCCTTACGTTCGGCAGGGTTTTCGATGACGTTGACGACGTAGCCGATATTGACGACGGGTGCGTTGCACCGATCATCATCGGGGCGGTGAACCGGGTCCCAGCCGCTCGCATCAAAGCCGAGCATGGCCAGATGGCGCAGGTCGTCACCGCGTCCGCAGCCGTAGTCGAACAGGCGCAGGCCCGACTGAAGAATCCCGTCGGCGAGGATGCATTTCAGTGGACGGGAAGGCTCCGCCCGTCCGATGGCCGTTCGCGCCCTGTTGCGGAGGTTATCGTCCACATCAAGCACGGCATCAAGCGACGAGCGCGACGAGATCGTCGATCTTGCGCAACGCCTTGTTGCCCGCGAGATAGGATATGCCCCTGTGCAGATGCAGCCTGAACTGCTGCGCGACAATATCGGGGTCCGTGCCCAGCCCGTCACGGACGCAGCGCTCCTTTACAAGCGCAATGTAGAGGTCCGCGTAGCGTCCGCCAAACACCTTCCAGCTCATTTCAACATTGCTGTCGGCGGGGATCTTCGATGCGGGCGGTACGCTTTGCTCGGCAAGGGATAAACATAAAGCCCAGCGGCACAGTACGTTCCAGTGCTCGATCCCTGTTACCCGTTTGAGCTTGATGAGTTGGTCTTTCGCCTGCTGGGAGAGGCGTATGTGTTCTATCGCCATTACGCAGCCTCCCTCGATGGCAGGTATCCCGTCGCGATATGCGTCGCTCCGGTGTTGTCATCATAGGTGAGTTGATAGGTGTGGCCGATCCACGGACGAAGGCGCTGGTGATATTCGCCCGCTATCTCCTCGTCAGTGGACAGCAGCAATACCTGGTGACTTGCAAAGGGAAGATATCGTTCGACAAGGTGCATCCGGTGAACGGAATCCAGCCTGCCTAGCGGCGTATCGATTGCGGTTGGCAGCGGACGCCCCGAAGCCTTGGCGAGACCCCAAAGCAGTGCAATGGCCAGAAGCTGGCGCTCACCCGCAGAGAGCCTTTCAGCGCTTAAGGGCTCATCGTCACGGCCGTAAAGGGTGAGGTCATAATCCCCCGGATCAATCGATAGCCGCGTGACGAGCCCGCTCTTGCGCAGGAGCTGCTGGTAGCTTTCCAGGACCAGTTGCTCGATGCGCCGCACATGCCGGGCAATCACCGCGTGGCGGAATGCTTCAAGGGTGGTGCGAACCTTTGCTGAATGCCGCAGTATCCGTGAGCGGTCATCGCGTTGCCCCCGGTCTTTCGCGTCAGTCTCCAGCAGCCGAGCAAGTGTCTGTTCGCGGCGCTCCTGCTCGCGCTGTTGGCGCTCGATCTCCTGCCCCATCGCCGCATGCATCGCTTCAAGTTCGGCAATCTCGGCGCGGAGGTCCTGGCGTTCCTTGGCTATGTGCTCGACCGTATCCGAGCCGGGGATGCTCTCGTGTTCCACCCGCGCCTGTTCTTCATCGGCGCGGCGGCGCTTTTGTTGCGTGAGAAGTTTCCCCGCTTCTGCGGCGAGCTGGTCCAAATCCCCGCGCAGCAATGTGTGAAGGTCGCTGCGAACTTCCGGCGTGATGTCGAGGACGGTATCTTTCTTTCCCAAGGCCTCGCGTTCAGCCCTGTCGGCATCAAGGAAGGCCTTGAGGGCATCAAGAAGCGGCTTCTCCGCTTTCTGTGTACGCAAATGTTTGAGCGCGGCCTTGTCCCTGTCTTTAAGCGCACCGGCAAGGTCGCGGGCACGGCGGCATTCTTCTTCGTGCTGGTCACGTAACTCCGCAGATTCAAGAAGAACGCGCGAGAAGAGCAAAGGCGCGGCGCCCCCGGCAAAATCCCGCAATGCCGCTTCGCCGTCATGGACGTGCTGGACCGCATCCGACCATTTTTGTTCAATGGCCTCCTTCTGGTCGTAAAGCGCCCCGCCGATCTTCCGGTATTTCTCTTCAATCTTCCTGAGGGCAATACGCTGCTTGTCGATCCGGTGGGTTTGCAACGATGCGCGTTCCTGCTTCAGGGCATCGACGCGGCGGCGCAGGTCGCGCACCGTATCCTGTGCGGACGTGATTTCAGCGTCCCGGGGCGCGTCTTTGTCTTCCGAGCGCTTGCGGCGCTCATAGACCAGCAAATCCTTTTCAAGCTGATCGACCATATCCAGCCCTAACAGGTTCTGGATGGCCGCACCGATCAGGGCCGAGGAGTCGCTTTGCGAAGCGTAGGCCTCTACCTGCTCGCCGTCGAACAGGAACAGATGCGCGATATTGGCAGGGAAGAATTCTTCAACCTGGGTTGCCCAGTTATCCGCCAGTGTCGGTTCGGCGTGGCCGTTCTTGAAAACCTCAAACCGCTCCTTGCAGCCGTTGCCCGTGGTCTTCCAGTACCGGCGCAAGTGATAGTGTTCTTCGGTTCCTTCAACGGTATGGCGGAAGGCGATCTCAATCCCGGCCTCTATATTGCCGGGCTTTCTGTGAATGCAGCGCGACAAATATTCCGGATAGGCGAGAGAGCCCCTGTTGGAGCATTTCGCGTGTGGTCCGAACAAGACCAGTTGGAGCGCATCCAAGAACGTCGTTTTTCCGCCGCCGTTAAGGCCGCCGATCAGGATGATCGGCTTGTTGGAGCTGGGGGGCGCAAGCTCAACGCGCTGTGTACCCTGATAAAGCCCGAAATTGTGCAGTACGATCTCGTCGATTATCATTTGCAGGCCTCATCAATCAGGGATGATGGGTCTTCGACAGGCGACAGCTCATCTGTGGCGCGCTCTCTCGCTTCGCCCAAGGCATCGCGCCGTAGGCGCGCTCTTTGCACGGCGTCGTCCTCGTCTTCATAGAAGTTCCGGTAGAAAGAGGATTCAAGGGCGTCGAACAAACCTGCGCGGCGCAGCATGGATTTGTGGCGCTTTTCAATGGAGAGCAATTCGCGAACGAGCTGGAAATGAAGCTCGTCCTCTTCGCATATCTCACGGAGCAAACCCATTTCAGTCGCGCCCATGACGAGATTGTCGTCCAGGCTACCGCCGGGATAGACATTTCCAGTCGCATCTTCATAAACGCGCGGCAGGTCGTCTTCTATTTCGTGCTTTTCGACGACCCAGATGCGCCTAATTTCCTCTAGCTCCTCGAGTGTGATCAGCTCGATGTCGCGAACTTCTTCGGGGCCGTTCTCGCGGATATGCTGCTGGGCTTCCAGCACTTGGCGCAGCCACATCTCGCGGGCTTCCTGCTTGTAAGGGCCCGGGATCGGCCGGTCGTGGAAAAGCTGCACCGCACCGTTCATCCGCCGGAAATCACGCAAAGGGCGATCACCGTCCGGCGTCTTGGGAGGATCGAGCCGATTGCGCAGCTCAAGCAGCGGCAACATCCATTCTTTCTCTTCGTCATTCTGGATCATGGCGTGCATAGACTTGTCCTTCTCGACAAGCGTACACACCCAGCAACCGAAGCGGCTGTCGCCGCAGCTCGGCGTGGTCGTGTCGACGACAAGCGGGCATTCCCCGTCAGCCGACGCACCCTGATACATCGTCAGCAGGTCTTTGTTGTTGTAGCCCCACGGGTTTCCTACCTGCATGAGAAACATCCAGACATCGTCATTCGACCAATCTTCGACCGGTGAGTAGACGTAGGAGTTCGGCAGGCTGCCATTCGGGCTTAGACGGTCGCGAACACGCTTCTGCTCAAAGCGCTCCATCACCTTCGCACGCGCCGTGCTCTCGGCTTTTCGTGTCCCGAGAACAAGGATCGCTTCCCCGTGCTTTTGGACAACGGAGCCAATGAATTGTGTTGACGGATTGATCTTCAGGCGTTCGGTACACCACCTGAACTTTGGCCTCGGCGCTGGATAGCCGCGTCCGATTAGGTTGACCCAGAACGTGTTTTCCGGTGCAGGGGTAAGCTTATGGGCTGTAAGCGGAAGGCCTTGGTCGGCGGCTTGCCGTCCCATTCGCTCAAGCGACTTCGAAACCCACAGGGAGACCACGGGATTTTCAACCAGTGTATCGGTACTGATGACATAGACCGGCTTGGATCGTGTGTCCTTGGGGAGGTCGGCGAGCGCCAGCCAAACGAGCTGCAACACAGCCGTCGAATCTTTCCCGCCGCTGTAGCCGATAACCCACGGAATCTCGTCGGACAAATAGAGATCGACGATTTCCTGCTTGAGAGCATCAATCGTTTTCTTGAACCCGGCTTCTGCGAATGCCGAATTACGCTGTGGCTTTTTTGCTGCCATTGGCTCCCCGCTTGTATGCGTTTTCGACACGCCGTTCGTCTTCAGACAAATCAAGTTCCAAAGTGGACTTGATGGCGTTAGCAGTCAGGACGACGTTTTGATGTGCTTTCGAGACCTGTCCGCCGACTAAAGCGCGTCCTTCCCACATTCTACTATTGGCGCGACGCCAGTCTATATTCTTGAGGTTGGGAATCTTATTTTTCCAGGTCTTGGGATGCTTCAAAATGAGTGCCCGG
Source organism: uncultured Sphingomonadaceae bacterium (assembly GCA_964420825.1). GTDB lineage: Bacteria > Pseudomonadota > Alphaproteobacteria > Sphingomonadales > Sphingomonadaceae > Parasphingopyxis. The sequence goes on along the minus strand of CAYQVL010000109.1, from coordinate 63 downwards.
CCCGCCCGTGCCAATGCTTGCAGCACCACACCGTGCGTGTGGATAAAATCGGTGCGAACCTCT
>CAYQVL010000108.1:0-6281 GCA_964420825.1 uncultured Sphingomonadaceae bacterium | reverse complement strand
GAGACGATGCAGGCGATCGTCGACGTCCATTTCCCCGGCATCCAGAAGATACTCGTCTCGAAGGCGATGGACATCTTCTACGAGGTCCGCGACGTCCCGGGCCTCAAGAAGAAGCCGAGCACGAGCGAGCTCCTCGACTGGCTCAAGCTTCTCCTCCACGAAGACATGCCCTTGGAAGTTCTCCAGTCGCGCGATCCCAAAACGCTGATCCCGCCGCTCCACGGCGCACTGCTCAAGAACGAGCAGGACGTCATGCTGTTCGAAAAACTGGCCTTCATGTCGCGGCGGCAGGGGGGCTGACGCTCTTGTCTCGCCAAGGCAGGCTGCACAAATTCGCCCATGGCCTTCCCCCCTCGAATTGCTTTCCTACTCGGCTCTCCTCTGTCATACTTGCCGCAAACGCAAAGCGAGTGAAAATGGCCCGGACATCTTTTCTTGTGAACCGGCGCGCCCGAGATCACGGGCACGAGTCGGTGCAAAATATGTCAACTTAAGTAGGCGGATAGGAATCGGTTTTTTGGTTCTTTGGGTATGTGAACCGGTGTCAACTTATTCGTCCCGCGAACACCCCGGCCCAGTGACGAATATGTAAAATAAAGCCTCTCTAACGAGCGACAAATCAACAGGATAGCCGATGTTCTTCTCCTTTATCGATGAGCTGCGCACCGCCGGCATCCCGGCGACGGTCAAGGAGCACCTCACTCTGCTCGACGCGCTCGACAAGGATGTCATCGAGCGCTCTCCCGAAGAATTCTACTATCTCGCCCGCGCCACCTTCGTGAAGGACGAAGGCCTGCTCGATCGCTTCGATCAGGTCTTCGCCAAGGTCTTCAAGGGCATCGAAACGAGCTATGGCGACGACAGCGTCGAACTGCCCGAGGACTGGCTGCGCGCGATCGCCGAAAAATATCTGACCGAGGAGGAAATGGCCAAGATCGAGAAGCTCGGTTCCTGGGAGGAAAACATGGAGACGCTCAAGCAGCGGCTCGAGGAACAGAAAGAGCGCCATGAGGGCGGCAGCAAGTGGATCGGCACCGGCGGCACCTCGCCCTACGGGAATGCGGGCTACAACCCCGAAGGCGTGCGGATCGGCGGCCAGAGCGTCCACAAGAAAGCAGTCAAGGTCTGGGACAAGCGCGAATTCCGCAACCTTGATTCGACCAAGGAACTCGGCACGCGCAACATCAAGATCGCGCTGCGCCGCCTGCGCAAATTCGCCCGCGACGGCGCGCAGGACGAGCTCGATATCGGCTCGACGATCGACGGCACCGCGCGCAAGGGCTGGCTCGATATCCACATGCGCGCCGAACGCCGCAACGCGATCAAGGTGTTGCTCTTCCTCGATGTCGGCGGGTCGATGGATCCGCATGTCAAAGTCTGCGAGGAGCTGTTCAGCGCCGCGACGGGCGAGTTCAAGAATCTCGAATTCTTCTATTTCCACAACTGCCCATATGAAGGGCTTTGGAAAGACAATCGCCGCCGCTTTTCGGAACGCACGCCGACCTGGGACGTGCTCCACAAATACGGCCATGATTACAAGCTGATCTTCGTCGGCGACGCCTCGATGAGCCCCTATGAAATCACCCATCCGGGCGGCTCGGTCGAGCATTTCAACGAGGAAGCGGGCATTACCTGGATGCACCGCCTCACCACCACCTACCCAGCCGCCGCCTGGCTCAACCCGGTTCCCGAGAATCAGTGGGGCTATTCGCAAAGCGTGCGGATCATCAATGAGCTGATGAACGACCGCATGTACGGCCTCACGCTTGATGGCCTCGATGATGCGATGCGGGAGCTGACGCGGAAAACCTAGGCCGGCGGAAACACTTTCAGCAGGTCGCCGATATGCCGCTCATAATTGCGCCACCGACCCGAGGATCGCTTGTATAGCGGTTCGCGCACCTGCCAGGAGCTCGCGGTGCGGACCGTATTGGTGGCGGCATGGGGTTCGAGGCAAGCGTCCTCCCAGTCGAGACCGCAGGCTGCGACGAGCCCCCTGATGTGCGGCTCGGGCTCCGCGACGAGGGCGTCGTAATCGAGTTCGATAATGTCGTCGGGCCAGAGCGATCGCCAGTGATCCATCAGCCTCCGGTACTCGCCGTACCAGTGGACGATGTTGTCGATGTCGAGCGCATAGGGCGCCGCGGGACCGAGATGCGCGAACCAGACAGATAGACAATTGTCGCGCGGATCGCGCATCGTATCGACGAACTTGGCCTTGGGAAACAGCCGCTTGATAAGGCCGATATAGCGGAAATTGACGGGCCGCTTGTCGGTCACGATGTCGGCATCGGGATGAATCGCGGCGATCCCGTCGAGATAGCTCTGCCGCAACCGCGCGATCCTATCGGGTTCGGCAGCGGTGGCGGCTTCGGGGTAAGGGCTGAGTTCGGCCCTGATCATCGCCGGGATCAGGGCGAGTTCGCCGCCCGCCGTCACCCGACTGTGGCGGGCAAGAATTTGCTCGGTCAGCGTCGAACCCGAGCGAAACATGCCGCAAATGAAGAGCGGTTGCGCGCCGTCGCCTGACATCTGTTCGGTTGCAGTCGGCGCTGCGAAAGAGCTGATAATGCGGTCGGTGATTTTACGCTCGACAGCGGGGCTATAGGGCGCGTTGTTCGGTCCCCTGCTGGCGGCGCTCGCCGCGTTGGCGGCCGCATAAGCGGCATAAGCCTCGTCATAGGCGCCCGCCCCGTCGAGAACCTGGCCGAGCGCAAACCCGAGATCGGCCTGTTCGTCCTTCCTGGCGCCGCGAACGGCGATGCGCTCGCGCAATTGCCCGATCAGCGGGTGCGCGGCGTCTTGGATGCGGGAAAGCACGGCGAGTCTCGTCAACACCAGCGCATCGCCCGGATCGATATCCAGCGCAGCTTCGTAAGCCGCTCTCGCCGCTTCTCGATCGCCGCGATCCTCATAAAGCCCGCCCAGGTTGAGCAACGCCGGAAAATAGCTCGGCGATATGGCAAGAGCAGCCTTGAGTTCGGCCTCGGCATCCATGTTCCGAGCCAGATCGCTGGCCAGAATAACCGCGCTGTTGAGGTGGACCTGTTCAGGCTCGGCCACGCCGCGATCGAGCGCCTGCCGGTAGGATGCAAGCGCATCGTCGAAGCGTCGCATGCGGCGCTGGGCATAGCCGAGGTTATACCAAAGGTCTGGATGGTCGGGTTCGCGTTCGAGCACTTGTTCGAACGCTGCCACGGCTTCGGGAAACCGGCCGGCATTCAAATGATCCGATGCTTGGTTCGCGAGTGTCTGGAGATAGTCGGTCATGCCGCGCGTCCCTAACTGTCTCGGGCAGCTCTGTCGAGAAACGCGCGGGCGCCGCTAGTAGCGCAGATAGTTCCGACGCATTGCGATCCAGTCCTGCTCATCCGAAATAGCGATGCCGTGGAGATCGTCGGGATCAGCCGCGCCGTCGTCGACCCATTCGCGCAACACCGGACCGCCGTTGATAACGTCGATGGCGAGCTTGTCGTGTTCATACTCATAGGGAAAGTCGCGCCACAGCTCATAGTCGGGGTAGAGCCGCCTAATCGCCTTGAAGGCCAGCGCCTGGAGCCGCCAGGGTCTAAACGCCTCATGATTGTAGAACCTGCCTTCGGGGTGGATTTGCAGGCCCTGACACAGCTGGCCGGCGTGTTTGTGAAAGGTCGGTTCGAACCAGATTTCGCGCAGCTTGCACCCGAGCAGCCAGTCCGGCGCCAGCCGCTCCATCTCGGCCAGCACCGTGCGCGCATCGATATCGGGCGCACCGAAGAGCTCGAGTGGCCGCGTCGTCCCCCTGCCCTCGCTCAGCGTCGCGCCTTCGAGCATTACAGTCCCGGCGTAAGAACGGGCCATCGCGAGATTGGGCGCATTGGGGCTCGGGTTTATCCAGATACGTTCGCCGAGCGGCCAGCCATGGCCGGGGCCAGTGTCGGACTCCCAGCCCTCCATCTCGATCACCCGGTAGTCGACGTCGAGATTGAGCGTGTCGACGAACCAGGATCCCAGCTCGCCGAGCGTCAATCCGTGGCGCATCGGCAGTGCTCCCGCACCGACGAAACTTTCCCAACCCGGACGCAGCGTCAGCCCTTCGACAGGGCGGCCCGCTGGATTAGGGCGATCGAGCACCCATACGGCTTTGCCATGCTCGGCTGCGGCTTCGAGAATATATCGCAGCGTCGTGACAAAGGTGTAGATGCGGCAGCCGAGATCCTGGAGGTCGATCAGGATGGTGTCGAACGTCCCCATCGATTGGCCCGACGGACGGCGGACTTCGCCATAGAGACTGAAAACAGGGATGTTGCGGGCTGGGTCGGTGAAGTCGTCGGTCTCGACCATATTGTCCTGCTTGTCACCGCGCAGCCCATGTTGCGGGCCGAACGCGGCGGTGATGTCGATGCCGTCGCAGACGGCGAGCGCATCGAGCGAATGCGTCAAATCCGCCGTCACCGATGCAGGATGGGCAAGCAGTGCGACGCGCTGGCCTTCAAGCGGCGCGCGCAATTCCCGCTCGGCGAGAAGTCTGTCTATTCCAAATTTCATGGCGCGCTTGGTGGCGCGAGTTCGAGCGCAAAGCAATCGGGATGATGGAAATCGGGCTTACCCGGCGGATGCACCAGCGCCCAATATGATTTTCCGCCTGTCCTATCGGCTATCACGGCCGACAGGGCCGCCTCGAGCGGTGCGTCCGCCAGTACTGCCGGCAGCGTAAGCGTTACCTTCAGGGCGAAGTGCGTTGCGCTCAGATCGCAATTTATGTGCGGCGTCTTTGGGATGTCCAGTTTGGACATGCCTTCCCGAAGGTCTTCAAACGCATATGCGGCCCATTGCCGCGAGGGCGAGAAGTTGAATTCATAATATCGTGTCTCGCCGGGTTCGCGCAGGAACAGTTCGAAACATGTCGTCTGCCAGAGGCCGTCTGCCCTCTTCTGATCTTTCGAGCCGGGAATTTCGAGTTCGGCCGGCAGGATATCGGCATTATAGCGCAGCCACAATTGCCCCGGCGAACCCCATTCCAGCTCGACCATGATTTCGCCGGTAATCGAAGGTATGAAATCGGGATGAAGGAACAAGCGGGACTTCATTGCGCTTCTTTGCCAATTTCAACACTCTCGCGAAAGCCATGATTGCCGATGCGGCAGCTAGACGGTAACTCACCATCGCATGTCCGAATATAAATCCGATCTGCTCCGGCTTCTCGCGGCGCGCGGCTATATCCACCAGCTTACCGATGCCGAAGGGCTCGATGCACTGGCATCGAGCCAGGTGATCCCCGGCTATATCGGCTTCGACGCGACGGCCGATTCGTTGCACGTCGGCAGCCTCGTCCAGATCATGATGCTTCGCCGGCTGCAGCAGGCCGGCCACAGGCCGATCATCATCATCGGCGGCGGCACGACCAAGATCGGCGACCCGTCAGGCAAGGACGAGAGCCGGGCGATACTCACCGACAGCGATATCGCCGCGAACATCGCCTCGATCCGGAGCATTTTCGAACGTTTTTTGACCTTTGGCGACGGGCCGACCGATGCCGTGATGATCGACAATGCCGATTGGCTCGATGCGCTGGCCTATGTTCCCTTCCTGCGCGAAGTCGGCCGCCACTTCACGATCAACCGAATGCTGACCTTCGACAGTGTCCGTTTGCGGCTTGAGCGCGAACAGCCGCTGACCTTCCTCGAATTCAATTATATGATCTTACAGGCCTATGATTTCCTCGAACTGTCGCGACGCGAAGACTGCCGGTTGCAGCTTGGGGGATCTGACCAGTGGGGCAATATCGTCAACGGTATCGAACTGACGCGGCGCATAGACGGCACGCAGCTTTTCGGCGTGACCACGCCGCTGATCACCACCGCCGACGGCGCCAAGATGGGCAAGACCGCCAACGGCGCCGTCTGGCTCAACGCAGATCGGCTGAGCCCATATGATTACTGGCAGTTCTGGCGCAACACGCAGGACGCGGATGTCGGCAAATTCCTGCGGCTGTTCACCGATCTCGAGCTCGCCGAAATTGCACGCCTCGAAGGTCTCGACGGCGCCGAAATCAACGCGGCGAAGAAGGCGCTTGCCGATGCCGCAACGGCGATGGCGCACGGCGAGGCGGCGGCAGCCGACGCAGCCGAGACCGCTCTGCTAACTTTTGAAAAAGGCGCGACAGGCGAAAACTTGCCGACGCTGGCGGTGGCCACGGATGAAATTGCCCTGATTGACGCCTTGGTGGGCCTCGGATTGGTGGCGTCCAACGGCGAAGCGAAGCGACTCATTAAGGGCGGCGGCGCGCGAGTCGATGGCGA
>CAYQVL010000107.1:0-6286 GCA_964420825.1 uncultured Sphingomonadaceae bacterium | reverse complement strand
CGTCGCATAGCCGAGCTCTTCGAACGGCTCGCCAGGGGCAGGGCGAGTTGCAAACGGAGCCGCCGGCCGAGCGTTCGCTGGCTTTCTGAAAGGGCCAGTAACAGGCCGCGCGGTCAGCACGGGAATTTCCGGAGCGTCGCAAGCGCGCGACGGGAGCCGGCCGATCAACTCTGCCAGATCGAAAAAATCGTTCACTTCATCGGCGACCACCGGCTGGTCGTCGACGGCCTTGTCGAACAACACCATGCGCACGCGAATGCCTGTGCCGTTCCTCCGGAACGCGCCGGCAATGCGCACATCGAGCCGCAGGCTGGCATCGCTCAACGAGCTGGCGAAGCGAGACGCATCGAAACCTTCCGGCATGATCGCGACGAGGCGAGCCCCGCTCTTCGAGAGACGGAACGCGCTGCGAAGGTGGCGCAACGCCGTTGCCGCACTGACCCCGCGCTCGCGACTGCGCGCAAACGGCGGATTCATGAGGACGACGGTTGGCGGCCTGTGGGTCAGGAGATGATCGATGACCTCCCCGTCGTGAGCGGTCACTGCTGCACCAGGAAAGATATGGGCGAGGGACTGCCGTCGACCAGGATCAATCTCATTGAGCGTGAGGTCGGAGCCTTGAATGGCCGGCCATAGGGCAAGCGCGCCGTTACCTGCCGATGGCTCAAGGGCCTCATCGGATGAGCGAAGCTGAGCCGCTTGCGCCATGAGCCAGGACAGCATGGGCGGGGTCGAGAACTGCTGCATCTCGATCTGTGCTTCGCTACGCACATGGCGGGGAGGCAAGGCGGTTTCGAGCCATTCAAAGCGCGCGTCCGCTTCATGGATCGCGGTATTGAGCGTAATCCGGCCGTGAGATCTCAGCCACACGAGCGCGCCGATCTCGATTACATCGTTGTAGTCGCCGATCGACCAAGCTGTCCCCCAGCTCTGGATCCCGGTCTCTTCGGCAAAGAGCGCAGAAATGGAGCTACGCGTGAGATGGCAGCCGTCGGCCAGACGAGAGGCGATCCGTTCGCCGATCGTCACCGCCAAGGGCTGGGCACGAGGTTCGGCGTCGGGTTCTAAGAGTTCGAACTGAAGCATTTTGGGTCCTCCTGATGGAGGCATCGGGCACGAAGCCTTCTGCCGATCACGAGGCCAAAGCTCTCTCTTCTCTAGGAAGCCCGCTTGCGGGCGAGCCAGTTCACCAGTTCGTCGTTCCAGTCGGTCTCGCGCTTTGAAGGACGCCGGACATGGATTGTCCGGCCTTCGAGCGCATGGCTCTGGAGCGCGCGGTCCGCCGCCAATTTGCCACCTGCATCGTAATCGACAAAAAGATGGAGCTCGGTGACGCTCTCTGGGATCGAGACGAGCGCAAAGCGCTCATTGCCAAGCGTTGCCCAGCACGGAACGCCGGTAAGTGCGCGAGCCGAGAGCGAGCTTTCGATACCTTCGGCGATGCCGAGCACTCCATCGATCGCAGGGAACAGTCGGACGGCGGCTGAGCGGAGCGCGCCGAGTGCGCGCTTGGGACCGTCGAATGCGGCGAGCCTGGGCGCCTCCACATCGAGAAATGTCCGGTGAATGGCGATCGGACCTTCGTCGAGGCTGACGGCTGCAATCATCGCTGGCAGGAATTGCGCGCGGCCTTTGGGCCCTAGAGGCGTTCGGGAGTTGAAGCGGAGCGCAGGCGAGACAGCCGTAATACCGCGAGCTTCGAGATAAGCTTTGGCCGGGCTGCCGCTCAGGGGGGAGGCGCCATGCCATGTCCGGAGCGCACTTCGCGACGGCGACGGTTCAATCGTCGATTCCGCGGCATTCAGCGGAGAACCGTCGAACAGCTGAGAGGGCGAAAGCCCCTCCCTTCTGAAAGCGTCAATCACGCTCGCTTGATCACAGCCGGCAAAGCAATGGAACAGGATAGCACGTCGGCCCAGGGTGACGCCGAGCGAAGGAGTGCGATCATCGTGAGCCGGACACCGGGCCATACCCTTGGAACCCGACCAGCACCCGCCACGGCTTTTGCAGAGCTGGCGGGCAGTTGATTCGAGGGATTGTGTGTTCTGACCTTCACTTCGGGATTGCATCGGAAGACTCCGTATCGTCTGCTCGCTTCCCCCAGCGCGGCCTCCCCTCTTTGCGGTGTTCTAATCGCTTTCCTACAGGCTGATGTTCTTTTTATGTTCTCTTGCGATTCGGTGCAATCGAGGAGAATGCGAAATGTCAGGGCAGTTCATTGCGGGCCTGATCTGTGCAGCGAGTCTGATGGTCGGCGAAGGAGCCTTCGCTCAGGAATTTCGAATTTTCGATCACGACCATGGTCTCAAGGAGGGCCCGGGCGGGGAAAGCTTCAGCGGCGAGAGCAGTCGACGTTCGGAGCAAAGTGCACTTGCGTTCCGCGCAGTCGTCCCCGGCTATCGGGAAGCGATCTACCTGCCGCTCATCCGCGAAGCCGAATTAAGGCATCGGCTGCCGCCGCGGTTACTTCAGGCTCTGATCTGGGCGGAATCCCGGTTCAACCCTCTTGCGGTCAGTCCCGCAGGCGCGGCAGGTCTTGCCCAACTGATGCCGGCCACCGCCCGCGAACTCGGCGTCGCAAACCGGCATGATCCGCAGGAGAACATCGACGGTGGTGCGCGCTATCTCAGACAGATGCTCGATCGCTTCGGATCGGTGCATCTCGCCCTTGCCGCATACAACGCTGGACCCGGCGCCGTGACGAAGGCAGGCGGGATTCCAAGAAATCGCGAGACGCCTGGTTATGTACGGAGCGTTCTCGGCCGCTGGATGAGTTACGCCGACTGATGACGAGTAATCGCAGGCGCATAACGGGCAAGCTCGAACTCGGTCCGCGCGGCTATGCAATCGTGACCGAAGCCGGAGATCACTGGGTGCTCGTAGGTTGCGAGCCCGACGGTGACATGATTGGCAATCAGGTGACGGCCGAGGGTGAAAGCCACGGCTTGGATCGCCTGCGGACAGATTGGATCGGCACGGCGAGCGCCTGATCATCCCGCTCGAAGGTTGAGGATGCGGCCGCCAGCTCTAAGCTGGTCCAGGTTATTGCTCCACCATTGAGCCATGCGCACCCGTTCTTCCCAGTGCTTTCCTCGGTGGTAAACACCCCGCACTACGTTGCTGTCACCATGGGCGAGCGCCCGCTCGATGGCGTCGGGATTCCAGAGGCCGGATTCGTTCAGTAGGGTGGAAGCGGTCGCTCTGAGGCCGTGGGCGGTGACTTCATCCTTCGAATAGCCCATCCGGCGAAACGCCGCATTGAGCGTGTTCTCGCTCATTGGCCGTTTGGAGGTCCGCGCCGAAGGAAAGACGTAACCGTCATAGCCGAGCATTTCAGCTAGATCGGTCAGATGATTGACGACCTGCTTTGATAAGGGGACGGCGTGGGCTCGGCGCGCCTTCATCTTGCCTGCGGGTATCTTCCAGATTCCTTCGATCAGATCGAACTCGTGCCACTCGGCGTGCCGAAGTTCACCAGGTCGAACGAACACGTGGGGGGCGATCTGCAAGGCGAACTTGGTGATCGGGTAGCCCGTATAATCGTCGATCGACCTGAGGAGGCCGCCGAGCTCAGTCGGTTCGATGATCGCCGCGTAGTGCGTTGCTCGCGGCGTCACCAAGGCGCCTTTCAGCATACTCGTCGGGTCAGCCTGGCACCGCGTCGTGGCCACGCCATAGCGGAACACGCGACCTGCGAATGATCGACACTTCTTGGCGGTCTCGTGCTTCCCCTGCGCCTCAAGCCGCTTGAGCGGGGCGAGAATTTCAAACGGTTCGATCTGATCGATGGGCCGCTTGCCGATAGCCGGAGCAAGCTGGTCCAGAAAATAGTTCGCCTTGACGACCGTGCCTTCGGCCCGGCCGTTTTGAACCATCATCTGTTCGATGTACTCGCGGGCGACTGCTTCGAAGGTTTGCGCCGACAGGAACTCGGAGCGAATCTTCTGCTTCCGCTTCTCCAGCGCTGGATCGCCTCCCCGGGCGACTTCCTGCCGCGCCTCGTAGGTGGCTTGGCGCGCATCCTTGAGGCTGATGTCTGGATAGTTTCCGATTGAAAGCTTCTTCTCGAGCTTGCCGATGCGGTAGCGAAACCGCCAGAGCTTCCCGCCCGAGGGAGTGACCTCCACGTCGAGGCCACGGTCGTCAGCGACCTTGTAGGACTTGTCCTTGGGTTTGAGGGCGCGAAGCCGAGTCTCGGTCAGAGGCACGTGCGGGCCTTTTCTCAATGCGGTTTTTGCAAAGCCCGCAAAAGGCCCGCAAAAATGTGCGGAACCCCCGGGAAAACGCGGGACGGTCCGGCACTATCCGAGGGCCAATTCCCTAGGATTTCTGCGGTTTTTATAGACTATTTGGGAGAACAAGAGAAGAACAAATGGTGCCCAGAAGAGGACTCGAACCTCCACGCCCTTGCGAGCGCCAGCACCTGAAGCTGGTGCGTCTACCAATTCCGCCATCTGGGCACGGGTATCGAGGTAGGAGCGGGCGCTTAGCGGGCTGGCGCGCGGTCTGTCAACCGATCTTGCCGACCGCGCGCTTCGGCATCGCCGCCCCTTGTCACGCATGGCCGCTTCGCGCATGGACGCGGCAGACATTTCCACGACGACGACCGAGGCGAAAATGGCGCAAGCCCCGAAGGCAAACCCCGCAAAAACCCCGACCGAGCGGCGCGATGCGCTCGCCGGACAGCTCGTCACGGTGATCGGCGGCGGCGGCTTCGTCGGCAAGTACGTCGCGCAGAAACTTCTTTCCGCCGGCGCGCGCGTGCGCATCGCCGAGCGTCACCCGCGCAAGGCGTTCGCGATTCGCCCGCTCGGCGGGCTCGGCCAGACGCAGTTCGTCGCCGCCGACATCACCAACGCCGCCAGCATCGCCCGCGCCGTGCGCGGCTCCGATGCGGTCGTCAACTTGGTCGGCGTGTTCGCCGGCGATCTCCAGGCGATCCACGTCACCGGCGCGCGCGATGCCGCCGCCGCGGCGCAGGCCGAGGGCGCCTCGTTCGTCCACATCTCGGCGATCGGTGCCGACCGGCAAGCCGAGAGCCGCTACGCGCGGACCAAGGGCGAAGGCGAAGCCGCGGTCCGGGCCGCGCACCCCGGGGCGACGATCCTGCGCCCGTCGATCGTCTTCGGTCCCGAGGACGATTTCATCAACCGCTTCGCCGGCCTGATCCGGATGCTGCCCGTCGTTCCCGTGATCGGTGCCAAGACCAGGTTCCAGCCGATCTATGCCGGCGACGTCGCAGCCGCGGTGCTGGCCGCGCTCGCCGATCCCGCCCGGCACGGCGGCAAGACCTACGAACTCGGCGGGCCAGAGACGCTGACGATGCGCGCGCTCAACGAAAAGATCGCCGCCGCGACGGGGCGTAAGCGCGACTTCGTCGATGTCCCGGGTTTTGCTTCGCGGCTGCTCGCGCGCACGACCGGCTGGGCGCCCGGCGCGCCGATCACCTACGACCAGTGGTTGATGCTGCAGCGCGATAGCGTTGTCGCACCGACGGCCGAGGGCCTCTCCGCGCTCGGCATCACGCCGACCCCGCTCGACGTCGTCGCACGCGGCTGGCTCGTCAAATATCGCCGCCATGGCCGCTTCGGCGTCCGCGCCGCATCCTGATCCCCACGAAAGCCCGACCGTTATGCCGCTGATTATCGTCGCCATCCTGCTTGGCATCGTCGAGGGGCTGACCGAGTTCATTCCGGTCTCGTCGACCGGCCACCTGATCCTCGCGAGCGAGCTGTTCGGCTATTCGTCCGAGCAGTGGGCGACGTTCAACATCGTCATCCAGCTCGGCGCGATCCTCGCCGTCATCGTGCTCTACTGGCGCACCTTCTGGGCGGTCATCATCGGCCTGTTCAAAAGCGAGCCGGGCGCGTGGCGCTTCACGCTCAACCTGCTGATCGCCTTCATGCCCGCGGTCGTCATCGGCCTCATCGCGCTCGATGCGATCGAGGCGATGCTCGGGGCGCCCAAGATCGTCGCGGTGGCGCTGATCGTCGGTGGCTTGGCGATCCTCGTCATCGAGCGCTTCATCGGCACGCAGCGGTTTCACGGCATCGCCGACATTCCCTATGGCCGCGCGCTGGCGATCGGCTTCATCCAGTGTTTCGCGATGGTCCCGGGCGTCAGCCGCTCGGGCGCGTCGATCATGGGCGCGCTCGCGCTCGGCGTAGAGCGGCGCACCGCGGCCGAGTTCAGCTTCTTCCTCGCGGTGCCGACGATGGTCGGGGCGACCAGCCTCGAACTGTGGATCAACCGCAAGGAGCTGGCCACGGCGAGCGTCGACTGGAGC
>CAYQVL010000106.1:0-6366 GCA_964420825.1 uncultured Sphingomonadaceae bacterium | reverse complement strand
CAGCGTCAGGCGGAGATCGTCGCGCCGGTCAAAGGGCTACCCCCGCTGAGGAATCAATAGCCACGCGGCCACCCGTAAACAGATCGACGCGCTACGCGCGCAATGGCGCCGGCCCTGCGGACGAAAACCGCAAAAGTGCTTTAGAAGGTCGTGCCCAAACCGAACGAGACGCTCACACCGCGATCATAGCTCAGTGCGTCGATTTCGCTGCCATCGGGCGCCCGCTGGAATTCGCGGAACCCCTTGTTGAGGATGTTGCGGACTTCCAGGTTCGCCTGAAATTCGCGGCCCATCACGGTGAAGCCTTGGCGCCAGACGAAATCGAGCGAAACGCGACCACGCTCGGTAATGTCGGGAGCATCGCGGATTGGCGAACGGTTGGTAATGCGATCGCTCGAATAGGTCAGCAAGATCGATTGCTGCGACAGCCGGTCCTCATCCTCGAGACTGAGCTGCAGGTTGACGATGTGATCCGACTGGCCGGTCAGCGGCCGGCCGTCGACAAAAAAGTCCGATGCGGCCGCAACGCCGAGGAAGGGAACGATCACGGTATCGTTCGCACCTACGCGAACTTCGGACTGGGTGTAGGTATAGTTGAGTTGCGTGCGCAGCCGTCGCGACGAGAAGAAGCCTTCCCAGTCGTGCAGCGGAAAGGCTTTTACGATCTCCGTTTCCAGACCGTAGAGCTGCGCGCCCGGCGCATTGAGGAATGTCACGTTCACATCGTTGTCGCCGCTCGTCGCCAGCTGCTCAATCGGGCGCTGGATATCCTTGTAGAATGCCGCAATGTTTAAATATTCGTCGCGGCCGAAATACCATTCGTAGCGCGCTTCGATGTTCAGCAACTCGCTATCGACGAGATTGGGATTGCCGAAGAAAGTCCGGTCGTTGTCGGGATCGGTATAGGGCGGCGGCGCGAGCTCGCGGAATTGCGGACGGGCAATCGTCCTCGAGGCGCCAAAGCGCAATTGCATGTCCTCGGCGAAATTCCAGGTGACCGTTGCCGCGGGCAGCCAGTAATCATTGACGAGCGGTGGGGCTAGGAAAATCGGGTTGATGATGTTGCCGAAGAAAGGCACCGGCGTTACGCTTTGTGTGGCGTTCTCGTAACGCACGCCGGCGGCGACATTGAAGCCCTCGAACAATTCGAACTCCAGCTGGCCATAAGCGGCATTGACTTCCAGCTCGGCGGTATAAGCATCGCCGCCCTGAGCGTCGGTCACCTCTTCGACGAATATGTCATAAAAACCCAGAATAGCGTCAGAGAACAGGAAGTCGGGACGAAGCTGGGTTACCGGAAACGGCAATCCGCCCTGCTGCTGGGTGCGAAAGCGGAATGCTCGGCGCTCCGAATCGCGCTGGTTCAAATAATAGGCGTAACCCGCACTGATGTTTGTCCGCCGCCCGATCGGCAAGGCGTAGGTTATATCGATCTGGCCGCTATAAACATCGTCATTGAGATCGCTGAAACTCAGCAGATCGCCCTGTCCGTTGCTGCGCGTATCGTGGACAAAATCGTTGGCGATGGGGTTGAAGGCGTACTGAATTTCGCGCTCATATGGCGCCTCGCGCTGGGCATTGGCGTACGCACCGCGCAAATCAACTCCGAGATCACCGAACTCGAATTCGCCGACAAGCTGCGTGCTCATCAACTGACGCTCGAACCATTCGGTGTTCTGGTTGTTCTGGATCGTCCCGGTATTGCGCACCGGACTGACCGAAGTGCTGATCCGCGCTTCCTTCGCCGTGTCGCGGATGAAGAGATTGGTCCAGCGGATACGATTCTCGCCGAACTCGGCCCCGATACCGAGCAAGCCGTTAGCGACGATCCGGTTTTGCGTCGAGAGAAACCGGAAATCCGAAACGTTCGGCGTGATCGTCTGATCGCCGTTCGTAAGCTGGCCGAGCTGGCGTGTGCCGCCGCGCGTCTCCCATTCGTTCCTAAAGCCGGCGGTCGCGACGAAGCCGAGACGGAAGTCCGAGCCGATATCGAGATAAGTGCCGCCGGTCAGGTTGAAACCGAGGTCGAAGGGGATGTCGCGATTGCGCTGAACAAGGTTGATGTTCGCATTCTGAAAGCTTTGCGAAATCGTTTCGATATCGGCGACAAAATCGGGGCTCGTCGGATCGTTGAAGGCTGCCTGGTCGAAGCGAATGCGGATACCGCTGTCGAGCGCGCGGCGGACGACGTTGGGCAAGTCGCGCGTGCCATCGTCAAAGCCGGTCCAGTCGGTATCGGAGCCATAATAGGTATAGCCGGTCTCAAGCGTCGTCTCGGAATTACCGCCGATACTGCCGCCGATCGACAAGAACGGTTCGTCGGGTACCGCGCGCGTGGTGAGGTTGATGACGCCGCCGCCAAACTCGCCGGTATAGTTTACCGAATAGGTCTTCTGGACGAGCGAGCTGGCAAGGATGCTCGTCGGGAAGAGATCGAGAGGAACCGTGCGCTTGAGCGGTTCGGGCGACGGCAGCGGCGATCCGTTGAGCAGCGCCAGCGAATAGCGTTCTCCAAGGCCGCGAATGTAAACGAAGCGTCCGCCGACCAAACTCAGCCCCGATACGCGCTGGAGCGCGCCGGCGACATCGCCGTCGCCCGTGCGCGCGATATCCTCCCCCGACAACACCGAGACGACTTCGCTCGACTGGCGCAGCGGCTGCGGAATATAGCGCCCGGTGACGACGATCGGGGTATTGCCGCCGCCCGGCGTCGAGACATCGACCTCTTCGTCGAGATCAACATCGGAGCCGGATTGGCCGGCGACAGGGTCATTCGCGGGGATGGCGGGCGGCGGGGCGTTTTGCGCGATGGCCGCGGGTGCGACAAGCGCACTCGTAACGAGCAGCAGACCCGCGAGCGAAAGGTTCTTGTTCATGATGTCTCTCTTCAAAGAGGAGGAGCAATCCGGACGAGCAATAGATCGCCGGGGCAGCGGCCATGACAGCCGCCGCCCCGCTGGGCGAGCGGACTCAACCGTAGAACGGAGTCACCAGACATGAGCTTTGCGCGTCGGTGCCCTGGGGGTCAGAGCCGACAATTCCGCACGTCCAGTCCTGGGTCCAAGGCGTGGCGCCTTGATCGACAGCACCGATATAACTGACGTCCTGGAGAACGGCGGGGTCGATTGTTCCGCCGTTTTTATCACCGCTCGAATAGATAAATGCGGTGACCGCAT
The DNA here is from genome assembly GCA_964420825.1 of uncultured Sphingomonadaceae bacterium. Taxonomy (GTDB): domain Bacteria; phylum Pseudomonadota; class Alphaproteobacteria; order Sphingomonadales; family Sphingomonadaceae; genus Parasphingopyxis. The sequence goes on along the minus strand of CAYQVL010000106.1, from coordinate 3,190 downwards.
CTTCGGCCGAACCATTGATAAAGCCGCTGATCAGCGAGTTGTTGAAATTTTCGTTGTTGTTGTCGCCCATGTTGAACAGCGTCCGGATCGTCGCCACGGTGATGTTGCCGTCGTCGGTGAAAGGCGTGGCGCAATCGAGCACGACCGACTGGAAATTGGGCGATCCATCGTTGACTGTCTCGGCATCGTCGATGTCGAGGCACTCGCTCTTGCCGACAATGACGCCGTTCAGATAATTTCCGCCGATACCCTCGCGTAGCAGAACGCCTCGAGATCCGGTCCCGCCGCCGCCGAAGAATGTGAAGTTGGCGAATGTCGGGAAGGATCGCGGTAGATCGTCAAACTTCGAATCGGCTTCGATATAGTGATCGCCGCCTGCCGAACGCTGACGAACGATGATGAACTGGTTGGTGCCGGTATAACCAAGATCGACGTCGAGGCTGTCGTCATCGGCGCCGGTAATGACGAGATGATCGCCGTTTACTGTGCCGCCAAACCATTCGATGCCGTCATCCGAACTGTTATGGACCTGGACATGGCTGATCTCGGTGCCATTGCCGACACCGCCCATCGAGATGCCGTTGAGCTCGTTGCCGGTGCTGACCTCGAAACCGGGATAGCGGACCTGGACGTAACGGAGCGTGCCGCTGCTGTCATTGGGGCGATTGCCTCCGTAAAAGGCGCCGGTGGTCCCCTCGATCACCGTTTGACAATCGGCAGCGCCGCCCGATGCGCCCGCGGCGTCGCAATCGTTGATCGGCGCCCGACCGAGGATCACAATTCCGCCGAACAGGCCGATCGAGTCGTTGTTGACCGAACCGTTGCCGCTGACATCGTTCTGGAAATTGGCGCGCGCGGTGAACACGATCGGCCGGCTTGCGGTGCCAATGGCGTTGATAGCCGATCCACGCTGAACAACGAGGAAGTCCGATGTTCCGGCACCGATTATAACGACGCCCGGATCGATGTTGAGTACGCCTCGCGCTCCTCCCGCGGCCATGCCGTTGCCGCCCATATCGACGCCGACATCGACGCGCCCGGCGAGCGAATATATGACACCGTCAAGCTTCCGTAGCGTCTGCGTCCCGGTAATCGTGCCGGCGAGACGGCAAATACGAAAATCAACACTGCCGTCGTCGTCACCGTCGATCGTACCGTCATTTGCCGTTCCCGCCGGGCAGCCGGCCGCCGGGGTAATGGCGTCGAAACGAGCGCCGGTCGGGCCGGGTGGCGGAGGAGGGGGAGGAGGCGCCGGAGTGGAAGGCGTGACGATGACGATATTGCCTTCGCCGGGCGACGCGACGTCGTCCGCCCCGCAGGCCGAAAGCGGAATGGCGACACTCATTAGTAGCAGCAGGCGAGAACGAGACATTAAGGTAACCCCCTTGAAAAGATTTCAATCGAGAACCGCGCCGACCGACTCGGCAGGCGGGTTCTGAGGGGGTGTTTAGACTTGGCCCGTGATGGTTAGATGACCGCAAGATTATGATTAAATGACAGTTTTCTAAACGAAACTGTCACAATTGTTGCAATGCGGCACGGACGGCGGATCACCGCGGCCGGAAATTTGTTTCTCGCCGCCGTCCGTCGCGAAAATATTCTATCGTCACGGCATCCGAGCCGCGCAATTCGCGCGGAATTCTTTCCACATCGTCAGGACTTTCCAGATTTGTGCCACCGACCCGGACAACAACGTCGCCCGCTCGCAGACCGGCTTGTTCCAGCGTCGCCGGTACCGCGTCAGGACGGATTCGGTAGCCTTCGGTGCGACCGTTCGAGCGTTCGGGCGCAAGCCCGAGGCGATAGTCGACGGCGTCGGACGCACCTCGCGGGCGTGCCGTGGCAGAAGGCGTTGAAGCTACCGGGGAAACCAGGCCGGCGCCCCCCGCCTCGGGAAATCCGAGCCGGACATTCTGCCCGCGCTCAGCGACAATCACATGGTCGGCGGCAATCGCTATCAATGTCAGCCCCGGAACGATGTCGCGGCCGACGCGGACAAGGTGCTGATCGCCGCCGCCGACGGCGATGATTGCCGCGCCACTGGCGCCGAGCCCCATCACGCCGTGCAGCGTAAGCTGCGAGACCGAGGCCGACAGGGCGGCCGGAGCGGCAGGCGGGCCGGGCGCATCGGTCGGTGTCGAAAGCACCGGCTGTGACGGCGATGCGAAGGGGGCTGACACCGCCTCGTCATCATCGCCGAACATCCAAAGCGCGATCACGACAAGCGCGAGACCCAGACCGATCAGGACCGCCAGCCGCTTGGGCGAGGTCTCGGCGTCGCGATCGAGCGCGAACAGTCTGGATTTCGGCGGTCCGTCCATCGCGCTCAAAACTGCCCCTGGATGGTCATCATATATCCGCGCGATCCGAGCTGGAAGCCGGATCGTGTCAGCTGCTCGCGCATCGCATCGTCCGAGGGGGTAACGACAAGTTCGATGCTATAGTCTCCGGCTGCGCCAATGCGCAGATCGATCTGCTCCATCCCGCTTTGGCCGATCAGCGGCAACAACAGCCGGCCCTCGTCGCAGCGCGCCGCCCCGGTGACCGTGCCGGGGAGCGAAACCCCTCCCAAGTCGCCGGCAAGCCGCGCGCGGACAAGTCCCTCGGCTTCGACGCACAGGCCGTTTTCAAAGCGCGCGGTGACGCTTTCGAGATCGATCGCGGCAATCGGCAGCGGTGCAAAAATCTCGGCGGCGGGAAGCCGCGCGACCATGTCGTCGATGCTGAAATTGGCTCCCGACACGCTGATCGCGCCGCTAAATTCACCGAGGCCCGGATCGTCCGCCGGAGCGCCTTCGACAGCCTCGCGTTCAAACGCTATGCGCGCCCGGCCGATAAGCATCGGCAGGAAACCGAGGCCGGCGTCGAGATCGCCGAGCGCCGCGTCGCCATATTGCGCCTCCACCAATGCGCCATTCCAGACGCTGCCTCGCGCCTCGCGCGCAGCGAGGCCATAATTGTCGAGTCCGAGCCAGGCGAGTCCGAGCCGCATCGGCAGCAACGCAAGCATCGCCAACAGAAAGAGGCAAAACACGAATAAAGAGCGCCCGAGCGGCAAGCGGATGCGCATCAGCGGCCTCCCCTGAAGGTGACGTCGACCGCCAGCGTTTCATCGGCATTGGGGCGCGCGGTCAAGGCCACGACATCGAGTCCGAACCACGCAACCAAGCCTTCGTTCATGGTGGAGCAC
>CAYQVL010000105.1:0-6379 GCA_964420825.1 uncultured Sphingomonadaceae bacterium | reverse complement strand
CGATCAAAAGGTTACCCGCGCGCCCACCCGCACATCGCGGCCTGGCATCGGGATGAAATCCTTGGTGAACGAGGCATGGCGGCGCGCGTCTACGTCGAAGATGTTATTGACCGAAGCGAAGAGCGCCGTCGTGTTTCCGCGTCCCCAAGGCCGCCATGCGAGCGAGATGTTGGCCAGGGTGAAGCCATCCGTCGGCGTTTCGAAGTCGGAAATGCGATTTTGCGCAAAGATGCGTTCGACCTCGATGCGCGCGTCGAATTTGGCGGACTGCGCCTCGATCCCGCCAAGCAGACGGAGCGGCGGAATGCGCGGTATCGGCTCGCCGCCGTCGATCGTTGCATGGACATAATCGGCGACGAGATCGGCGTTGATACGGAAGCCGCCGATTTCGACGAGCGTCGCCGACGCCTCGCCTTCGAAGCCGTAGTGCGTCGCGCCACTCTGGAAGAACTGGAATACCGGCAGGCCATCGCGCACCTCGCCGGTGGCGCGATCGAGGATAAAATCGTCGAACCAGCTGATGAAGCCGGTGAGCGAGAAGGTCAGCGGGCCGGCTTGGCCGCGGACATAGGTTTCGAGGCCGATGCTCTTTTCGGTAGTGAAATCTGGATCGCCGACCTCGAAGGCCTGGGTCGCGACATGCGGCCCGTCCGAGAACAGTTCCTCGGCGGTAGGCGCGCGTTCGGAGCGTGACAGATTGATGCCGGCCTTGAGATCACCGATCAGCTCGTAACTCGCGCCCAAAGCGCCCGACAATGAATCGAAACTGCGTCCTATGCCGATCACCGGCGCGGCTACGGCGCTATGCTCGTAACGGCCGGCGGCCTCGATGCCGAGGGCGCCGAGCCGAAATTCCTGGAGCGTAAAGATGCCTCCCTGTTCGGTGGCATTGCGCGGCACGAACGCCTCATCGCCGATGGCATCGAAATCGCGCGCGAAAAACTGAGCCCCCGTCACGCCGCGCCAGCCATCGCGATCGGCCTGAATAAATTCAAGCCGGCCTTCGACGCTATCAATCAGAAACAGAGTGCCGACTTCGTCGCCCTCGAATTCGGTATGGTCGTAATTCGAATAGCCGAGACGCAGGCTGATGCTGTCGAGAAAGCTGCCGCCGACTTCGATCTCGCCCCGCAGATCGGCGCGGAACTGGCGGATGCCAATCGTCACCGGTGCAGGAACATCTCCTGCCACCGGGTCGCTGGGGGGGCGTTCGGGGATGCCATAGTCGCTGTTATAATAGCTGAACGAACCGCCGAGGCTGCCCCATTCGTCGATAAGGGCGAGCCCGCCGCCGGCCGTCCATGTTTCGGTCGCGGTGTTGGGAACGCTGCCGCGCTCGTTCGCCAGCCGGCGCGCTTCGGCGGCGATCACCGGATCGTTGGCGTTATTCGCGATGGCGAGTTGCTCGGCGCGCAACGATGGGGCCAGCACAAAACCGCCGACATCGAGATCGCTCGTCTTACGATAGCTGCCATCGACATGGGCGACGAGCCGGGCAGTCAACGGCACATCGATCGCACCCGCAATGCTGCGCTCGTCGGTTGCGCTCGCATAACCGGCGAGCGCATCGACGTGGATCGCCTCGTCGGGGACCTGTCGCGGTATGCGGCGATCGAGGACATTGACCGCGCCGCCGATGGCCTGACTACCGTAGAGCAACGCCGCCGGGCCGCGCAGCACCTCGATACGGTAGGAAGTCAGCGGATCGATCGTCACCGCGTGATCGGCCGAGGTATTCGAGGCGTCACCCGCGCCGATGCCGTCGGTGAGCACGGCGACGCGCCCGCCCTGAAAGCCGCGAAGCACGGGACGCGAGGCGCCGGGGCTGAACGATGTCGCCGAGACGCCCGGGAGCGCGGTCAGCGTGTCGCCGATTTGCGGGCGGACGCTTTGCGCGAGATCGGTGCCCGAGAGCACCGACGTGCCCGCGAGGATATCGAGATTGTCGACATAGCGGGCGGTGACGACAATCTGCGCGGTCGCCTCGTCATGGATATCGCCGCGCGGCAGCGCGGCCGTCTCTTGCGCCATCGCCGGGACCGCGCAGAGCGCCACACCCGCCGCCAGCAGAACCTTAACATTCATCGCCATGCCTCCGGAAAATCTTTGAAACGGCCTACGAGGTATGTTGCATCGTATCAACCATGCCGGGAATTGCTTCGTCGACGCCAGCGACCCGTTGGTCGTAAAGCGGCCGCCGATTTTTCAGCCGGCGCGATGGTATCAATTGCCAACAGGCTATCGGGCCGCATAGTGCGCGGCATGTGGTATCTCGTCATAAAAGCCCTGCTGTCAGGCATCATCATCGCTATCGTCTCGGAGGTCGCGAAGCGCTATCCGGGAGTCGGCGGATTGATCGCATCACTGCCGCTGATCTCTGTCCTCGGCATGATCTGGCTTTGGCGAGACACACGCGATCCGGTGCGCATGGCGAGCCACGCCGAAGCGACCTTCTGGTTCGTGCTGCCGTCGCTGCCGCTATTCCTGCTGCTGCCGCTGATGCTCAGACAGGGTATGCCTTTCTGGGCGGCGCTGACGATCGGCTGCGGCGTGACGATCCTGCTCTATCTCGCGACGATCTGGATCGGACCGAAATTGGGGCTGCGGCTATAATCGCTTAGATCCGGGCGGGAGGGCTTCGGAATACGCACAAAAGTGCCCGCCCAGGCAGGAGCACGGACCCTAATAGCGATAGAGATCGCTTTTGAATGGCCCCTGACGATCGACACCGATATAGGCAGCCTGCTCTTCGGACAGCTCGGTCAGCTCGACATTGAGTTTGGCAAGGTGGAGCCGCGCGACCTTTTCGTCGAGATGCTTGGGGAGAACGTAGACGGCGTTGTCATATTCGCCGGTGTTCCGCCACAGCTCGATCTGCGCGAGCACCTGGTTGGTGAAGCTCGCCGACATCACGAAGCTCGGATGGCCGGTAGCGTTGCCGAGGTTGAGGAGACGGCCCTGCGAGAGCAGCAGGATGCGCTTGCCGTCGGGGAAGGTGTACATATCGACCTGCGGCTTGACCTCGACATGTTCGAGATTGGCGAGACCGCCGACCTGAATCTCATTGTCGAAATGGCCGATGTTGCCGACGATCGCCATGTCCTTCATCGCGCGCATGTGCTCAATCGTGATGACGTCCTTGTTTCCCGTCGTCGTCACGAAGATATCGGCGACCGGCGCGGCGGCTTCCATCGTCGTCACGGCGAAGCCGTCCATTGCCGCCTGAAGCGCGCAAATCGGATCGATCTCGGTAACCATGACGCGCGCGCCGGCGCCCTTGAGCGAGGCGGCCGAGCCCTTGCCGACATCGCCATAACCGGCGACGACGGCGACCTTGCCCGCCATCATCACATCGGTACCGCGGCGGATACCGTCGACGAGGCTTTCCTTGCAGCCATATTTGTTGTCGAATTTGGACTTGGTGACCGAGTCGTTGACGTTGATCGCGGGGAATGGCAGCTTGCCCCGCTTGCCGAGCTCGTAGAGCCGGTGGACGCCGGTGGTGGTTTCCTCGGAGACGCCCTTGATCGCGTCGCGTGTTTTGGTGAAGAAGCCGGGCGATTTTTCGAGCCGCATCTTGAGGACGCGCTGGAATTCTCTCTCTTCCTCGTTGGTCGGCGCGGGGATATCCTCGCCGCCTTCGACGCGCGCGCCCCAGATGATGTACATCGTCGCATCGCCGCCGTCGTCGAGGATCAGGTTGCAGGGCTCGTCGCCCCATTGGAAGATGTGATCGACATAGTCCCAATATTCGGCGAGCGTCTCGCCCTTCTTGGCGAACACCGGAACGCCCGAAGCGGCGATGACCGCGGCGGCGTGATCCTGCGTCGAATAGATGTTGCACGACGCCCAGCGAACCTCGGCGCCCAATGCGGTGAGGGTTTCAATAAGCGCGGCGGTCTGGATCGTCATGTGGAGGCAACCGGCGATGCGCGCGCCCTTCAAGGGTTTCACCGCGCCATATTCCTCGCGCGTCGACATCAGGCCGGGCATTTCGGTTTCGGCAATGTCGAGTTCGCGGCGGCCATAATCGGCAAGCGAGATGTCGGCGACGATATAGTCCTTATCGGCCATGAAGGGCTCCTGTGAGTATTGTGCAAAAAGAAGGGCCGCACGAGGGGTCCGGGCGGCCTTATGACGAACCTGTTAGCCTTATCGGGCCGCAAATGCAAATATAAAGATATCTTTATATGTCTCAGGCGTGACCAGCGTCGTGGGCGAGCAGCGCGGGATCGACGCCGGCGCTGCGATAGCTTGCCGCCCAGCGATCGCCGGTGCGGGTATCGAACAGCAAGTCGGCATCGCCATCGGCGGTGAACCAGCCATGGCGTGTCATTTCGTCGTCGAGCTGGCCGGGCGCCCAGCCGGCGTAGCCGAGCGCCGAGAGCCATTTCGACGGCCCCTTCCCTTCGGCGATCGCGCGCAGGATATCGAGCGTCCCTGTCAACGCCCATTTATCGCCGACCTGGACACTGTCCTCGCCGCCCCAATCGAGGCTGTGGAGGATGAAGCCGCGCTGGGGTTCGACCGGCCCGCCGAAATGGACCGGAGCGTCGGGCGCCTTGCCGGCTTCGATGTCGAGCTGGCCGAGCAGTGCATGGAAACCGATATTGGCGATCGTCGCGCCGATACCGATGCCGAGCGCACCCTGCTCGTCATGCGCGCACAGGGCGATGACCGCACGCTCGAAGCGCGGATCGGCCATGCCGGGGAGCGCGAGAAGGAGCTGGCCGGAGAGGAAGGGCGGTGAATCGATCAAGACGGATCAGCCGCCCCGCGGCGGCGTGCGATAGATTTCGTCGCAGCCGGTGCGATCCTCGCGGCGGCATTGGCGGTATTCGCGGCCCAATTGTTCCTCCTGTTCGCGAATCTCGCGACCGCGGGCGCGATCGGCCTCGTCCTGGCTCGTCGTCGCCCAGTCGGCGGCCTGACCGACCGCCCGCACCGGCGCCGTAACGATATTCGCGGCGGTCCTGGCGACGCAGCCGCTGAGCAGCAGCCCGACGGCGAGAGGAATGAGGATGCGCATAACCATCTCCGATAATTCGACATTTGATGACCGGCCCTAGACCGGCGCGATATCTCATATAGCATAATGAGGCAGAAGCTGCCTGTCTTGCGATGAATACGGCTGGACGCCCGCCGGCTTTCATGGTTGTTGCGCCTACTACCCAACCAATCCTCTTCAGGAGCATATGATGACGATCAGCGAAGGCGATACCCTGCCCAAGACCAATTTCGTGACGATGACCGAAAACGGACCGCAGCCGGTCGATCACGACGCCTTCTTCAAGGGCCGCAAGGTCGCGCTGTTCTCGGTTCCCGGCGCGTTCACGCCGACCTGTTCAGCCAAGCACCTGCCCAGCTATGTCGCCAAGGCCGACGAGCTCAAGGCCAAGGGCATCGACGAAATCGCCACCACCGCGGTCAACGACGCCTTCGTAATGGGCGAATGGACCAAGGACGCGGACCAAGTGACCCCGCTCGCCGACGGCAATGGCGAATTCGTCAAGGCGGTCGGCTTGACGATGGACGGCAGCGCATTCGGTATGGGCACGCGCGGCCAGCGTTTCTCGATGATCGTCAATGACGGTGTGGTTGAAAAACTCAACGTCGAGGCACCTGGCGAATACAGGATCAGTTCGGCCGAGCATATGCTGGGGCAGATCTAGCCTCGCTACGGCAACGAAAATGCATCGTCTCGCCGCCGTAATGGAACCGAATCGCGCGATGGCGATTGGTTAAGCAGAGACATTTTCAACGGAGGCCCCACGATGAACAACGAAGACAATTTTGCAAATGACCCTGTAGCTGCCGATCAAAAACCGGGCGTCGGCGAAAGCTGGAGCGACAGCGCCAAAGCCGCCGCCGACAAGGTCACCGAAAGCGCCAAGGGTGCCGCCGGAGCGGTAAGCGAGAGCGCCAAAGCCGCTGCCGGCAAAGTCAGCGAGGGCGCCAAAGCGGTCGGCGAGGCCGTCAAGGCGCATCCATACGCCACCGCAGCCGCCGTTGGCGGTGTCGCGGCCGCCGCCGCCGGCGCCGTGGCGGGCAAGATGTATTACGACAAGCAGAAGCAGGCCAAGGGAGCCGCCGACGAGATCGGCGCACCTGAGATGCGCGCCGGCGAGCCCGAAGTTTCGCCCGAGAGCAATTAGGCCCAGGTTCAGTAGCCCATAACCAAAGGGGCGGTGCCCGCAAAATCGGTCGCCGCCCCTTTTTCGACCATTTACAGTCTAACCTACCAGCCGCATTGGCGTCCCTGGTTCTGCTCTTCGAGCCAGCTCCGGAGCGGCGCGAAATAGGCGAGCATCGGGCGGGCCGACATTTCGCGCGTGCCGGTGAAGGCCTCGAGCGCCTCGGGCCAGGGCCGTGCCGCGCC
>CAYQVL010000104.1:0-6429 GCA_964420825.1 uncultured Sphingomonadaceae bacterium | reverse complement strand
CCGCTTGAGCGAGGCATCAGCCGCGGCGGCGACCCGCGCGGGTTCGAGCTTTCTCCCTCCTTCGCCGGGGAGCATGCCGACCTTGGTCGCGATCAGCACGTCGTCACGTCTGGCGCGCTTTGCCAGCCATCGGCCGATCAGGCTCTCCGATTCACCGCCCCTATGGCCATCGACCCAAGCCGAATAGACGTCGGCGGTGTCGATCATCGTACCGCCGCCAGCGACGAAGGCGTCGAGAATGTCGAACGCAGTATCTCCCTTGGCGGTCCAGCCGAAGACATTGCCGCCGAGGATCAGCGGCGGCGTTTGCAGGCCGCTGGCGCCGAGCGTGCGCATATTTGTCATAGAAACTCCTTCAAATCCTGCCCCTCTTCGATCGCCTCGATCGCTTCCTTGACGCGCTGGCCGTCGCCGCGTTTCATGATCAGCACGGCGTCGTTGGTGGCGACGACGATCAGGTCTTCGACACCGATGGTTGCGACGAGCGGGCCATCGGCGCGGACGAGGCAGCCAGTCGTATCGATGGCGAGCGTTTCGCCGGCGAGCGCGTTACCGGCGCCGTCCTTTGCCGAGAGTTCGTGGAGAGCGTCCCAGCTGCCGATGTCGGACCAGCCCATATCGGCGGCGACGACGGCGACGCGCGTCGACTTTTCCATTACCGCATAGTCGATCGAGATCGACGGCGCGGCGGCGAAGGCTTCGGCATCGGGGCGAATCATGCGGCCGTCGCGCGCGGCCGCGTCGATCGCCGCGCGCGCCGCTGCTTCGATGCCGGGGGCGTATCGGCGTAACGCGTCGAGAAACGCGCCGGCGGCGAACAGGAAAATGCCGCCGTTCCAGTGGTAGCCGCCGTCCTCGCAATAGTTTTGCGCGGTTTCCGCATCGGGCTTTTCGACGAACGCCTCGACGCGATAGCCGTGATCGCCGAGCGCTTCGCCGCGCTTGATATAGCCATAGCCCGTCTCGGGGCCCGTCGGCGCGATGCCGAAGGTGACGAGCCAGCCGTCGGCGGCGAGCGCGGCGGCCTTGGCGACCGCTGCCTCGAACGCCGCGCTGTCGGCAATGGCATGGTCGCTCGGCATAACCAGCAGCGGCGTCTCCGCGGGAACGCTTAGCGCGGCAAGCGCGATCGCCGGAGCGGTGTTGCGCGCGAGCGGCTCGAGAATGATCGTCGCATCATCGCCGGCGAGCCGGGCCAGCGTATCGGACTGCGCAGCGCCGCCGACGAGGACTGGCGTTGCGAAACCATCTCCGCTTATGCGCGCCAGCGTTTCCTCGAGCATCGTCCGTTCGGAGAGCAAGGGCAAAAACTGTTTGGGCCGCGCCGCGCGCGAGAGCGGCCAGAGCCGTGTCCCGCTGCCGCCGGTAAGGATGATGGGGGTGATTGTGCTTTGGGTCATAAAGCTGTCCCTATCGCTTTTTTTTGCTAGCGTCATGCCAGCGAAGGCGGGCATCCCTTTCAATCATTCGGCGCGCGTGGAAGAGCGTGGAATGGACCCCGGTCTGCGCTGGGATGGCGGCTAGATATAGAGCGAGGAGAGCGAAAATGGCCGAGTCCGATTTGTCAGTCGCCGAATACGCGATCGCGCCCTGGCTCGGTGGGCGCAGCTTCGCCGACTGGCGCGGCGATTTCGACCGCGACGGCTATGTCATTTTCGAGACTGTGCTGACCGGCGACGAAATCGCCGCGATCCGCGCCGCGCTGGCGCCGCATCTCGACGCCAATATCGCCGGCCGCAACGATTTCGAGGGGCTCCGATCGAACCGCGTCTATGCCTTGCTGTCGAAATCGCCGGTGTTCGCCGATCTTGCGACGCATCCGCTCGCGCTCGCCTTCGCCGAGGCCGATCTCGGGCGCAGCTGCCTGCTCTCGGCCTGCCTCGCGATCAAGCTCCATCCCGGCGAGACCGTCCAGCCCTGGCATTATGACGACAGCCATCTCAATGTGCCGCGCCCGCGCGGATCGTGGGGCGTCAGCGCATTCTGGGTGATCGACTCGATGACGCCGACCAACGGCGCGACCGAGATCCTGCCGGGGAGCCATTTATGGCCCGAAAATGCGATCGAGGGATCGACGCGGGCGAGCGACTTTTCGAACCGGCAATTGCGCGAAGTCGATGACGATCCGGGCGCGCGCGACGATGCGGTCAAGGTTATCGTCCCCGCCGGGTCGCTGATGCTGACCAAGGGCACGCTCTGGCATCGCGGCGGCGCCAACCGCTCGGACGCGCCGAGATTGCTCATCACGCCGCAATATTGCCCGGGCTGGGCGCGTCAGCTCGAAAATATGATGGCTACGATGCCCGCCGAAACCGCCGCCAAGCTGCCCGAACGCGCGCGCGAACTGATCGGCTATTCGATCCACCCGCCGTTCATGGGTTTCGTCAACGGCGTCCATCCGAAGAAACTGCTCGAAAAAGTCCGATAGGATTGGCGGAATTGGCGCGAGACTACCCGATTATCCCATTTTTCCGCGTCTCGCGTCAAATTCCCCGACATCGCCCATTGTGTCGGATTTCTTTACGATTTTGGCTTATGGCCGGTAGCCCAAGCGAATTTCGGGCGACGTGAACGTGATCAGGCTGTTCAAACATTATGTGCCGCATGCCGTGCTGCTGCTCGGCATCATGGATTTCATGCTGCTGTTGCTCGCCGCCGAGCTCGGCTGGATCTACCGGCTGAGCCAGATCGGCAGCACGCCGGCGCCGATGACGAGCCGGTTGCCCGAGCTTTTCGCCTTTGCCGCCGCGATCGAACTGATGATGGTCGCGGTCGGCGTTTACGGCGCCGAGGCGCTTAATTCGATGCGCTTCGCCTTTGCCCGGCTGCTCGTCGCGATCTCGATCGGCATCCTCTTCCTGAGCGCCGTGTTCTTCCTCGTTCCAGCGATCGAGCTCTGGCGGTCGAACCTCTTCTACTCGATGTTCATATCGATCTCGCTGCTCTTCGCGCTGCGGATCCTGCTCGGCAAGACCCTCGGCGGAGCGTCGTTCAAGCGCCGGCTCGTCATTCTCGGCGCGGGGGCGCGCGCGCAGCGGATCAAGAACCTCGCCAAGGATCCCGGCGCGGGCTTCGTCGTCGTCGGCTATATCGGCATGAACGACGGCCCGCAGCAGATACCCGAAGCGATCAACCGCGCCGCGATCTACAGCCTCGCCGACCATGTAGTGCTGCTCAATGCGAGCGAGGTGGTGCTGGCGCTCGAGGAACGCCGCAACGCCGTGCCGCTCGACGATCTTCTCAGGATCAAGACCACCGGCGTCCACGTCAACGAGCTTTCGACCTTTCTCGAGCGCGAGACAGGGCGCGTGGATCTCGACAGCGTCAACCCGAGCTGGCTGATTTTCTCCGACGGCTTTTCGAGCGGCCGGCGCGTGTCGGGCGCCTTGAAGCGGCTGTTCGACCTGATCGCGAGCGCGGCGCTGCTGATCGTCACCGCGCCGATCATCCTGCTGACCGCGCTGGCGATCAAATGCGAAAGCAAGGGACCGGCCTTTTTCCGCCAGAAGCGAGTCGGCCTTTACGGTCAGGAGTTCGAGCTGATCAAATTGCGGTCGATGCACGAGGACGCCGAGGTCGCGGGCGAGGCGGTCTGGGCGCAGGAAAACGATCCGCGCGTCACCCGCATCGGCCGGGTCATCCGCAAGCTGCGGATCGATGAGCTGCCGCAGACCTGGGCGGTGCTCAAGGGCGAGATGAGCTTCGTCGGCCCTCGCCCCGAGCGCAAGCAGTTCGTCGACGATCTGGCGACCAAGATGCCCTATTACGCCGAGCGGCACATGGTGAAGCCGGGGATCACTGGCTGGGCGCAGGTCAATTATCCCTATGGGGCGAGCCTCGAGGATTCGCGGCAAAAGCTCGAATATGACCTCTATTATGCCAAGAACTACACGCCCTTTCTCGATCTGCTGATCCTGCTCCAGACGGTGCGCGTCGTCCTCTGGCCCGAAGGCGCGCGCTAGATGCTCGTCGCATTGGGACAGGGAAGCCACGCGCTTGCCGCGCTATTGTTCGGTCTGCTCGCAGGCTGGCAGCTGGTACGCGGCGAGCGCCGCCGCGCGATGGCGGTGCTGACGCTGGCCTTTGCGCTGACCGCGCTTTGGGCCGGGCTGGCCGCCGCGCTCGGCCCCGAGGCGATTCTCGCGCGCGCCGGCGAGAGCGCCCGCAACCTTGGCTATCTCGCCTTTATCTTCATGCTGCTTCGCGGCGGACTCGGCGCCGAGACGCGGCCGTTCGTCACGCTGCTCCATCTTGCGCTTCTCATCGTCGGTCTTTCGCAGATCGGTTTCGATCTCGTCTTCGGCCTGCTGCTCGAAGGCCAGGGTCTGGTTGCCGGCGCCTATGGCGCGACGACGATGCTCCATGTGATCTTCGCGATCGGCGGCCTGTTCCTTCTCCATGCGCTTTATGCCGCGGCAGCGCCCGAAACGCGCTGGGGCATCCGGCTGACGGTGATCGCGCTCGCCGCGATGTGGACGTACGATCTCAATCTTTACACCTTCGGCTGGCTCGGGGGCCGCGTGCCCGTCGAGCTGCTCGCGCTGCGCGGCGTGCTGATGCTCGGGCTGGTGCCGTCGTTCGCGCTGGCGATGCGCCGCAACGCGCTGTGGAAGATGAAGCTGTCGCGCAAGGTCACCTTCCGCTCGCTCTCGCTGCTCGCGATCGGAGCCTATTTCCTCGTGATGTTCGTCGTCAGCCAGGCGATCGCGCTGTTCGCCGACGATCATGCCGCCGCGATCCAGGCCGTTTTCGTCTTCCTGATGTCGGCCGGAGCGATATTGCTGCTGCCTTCGACCCGCGTCCGCGGCTGGCTCAGGGTCAAGCTCACCAAGCATCTGTTCGAGCACCGCTACGATTACCGGACCGAGTGGATACGCTTCAACTCGACGCTGGCGCGTCCGGGCGACGATGCCGCCCCGCTCGATGAACGCGTCGTGCGCGCGATCGCCGATATCACCGAATCGCCCGGCGGATTGCTGCTCATCCCCGAAGGTGAAGGCGAGCTGGTCGCCGCGGCGCGCTGGAACTGGCCGACGCTCGAAGCGCCGCGCCGGGCCGGCGCGGCCGAACTCGGCCACTGGCTCGAGGCGAGCGGTCATATCGTCGAGCTCGAACCGCTGCGTTCGGGCAACAAGGGTGCCGGCGAACGCGCCGCGACGCTCATCCCCGACTGGATACTTGCCGCCGCGCATGCCTGGGCGCTTGTCCCGCTGATTCATCGCAACCGGCTTGCCGGCGCTGTGCTGCTTGAGCGCCCGCGGATCGATCGCACGCTCGACTGGGAAGATCTCGACCTGCTGCGCATCGCCGGCCGGCAAGCGGCCAGCTATCTCGCCGAAGCGCGCGGCCAGGAAGATCTCGCCGAAGCGCGCCGCTTCGACGAATTCAACCGCCGCTTCGCCTTCATCATGCACGATATAAAGAACCTCGTCAGCCAGCTCAGCCTCGTCGCGCGCAACGCCGAGCGCCACGCCGACAATCCCGCGTTCCGCGCCGATATGATCGCAACGTTGCAGGATTCGGTCGGCAAGATGAACGATCTGCTTGCCCGCCTTGCGCCCAAGCAGCGCATTCGCGGCGAAGCGCCGCGCCCGATCGGATTGCGGCCCGTGGCCAAGGCGATCGGCGCGCAGAAAAGCGCCGCGCATCCGATCGAGATCGCGGCGGGCGAGGACTGTTTCGCGCTTGCCGACCCGGCCCGGCTTGAAACCGCGCTCGCCCATCTCGTCCAGAACGCAATCGATGCGAGCCCCACCGGCGATCCGGTGCGGCTGACCATCGCCCGTGATCGCGGCGAAGCGCGGCTGGCGATCGCCGATCGTGGCGAGGGTATGTCCGAGGCTTTTATCCGCGACCATCTGTTCCGGCCGTTCAATTCGTCGAAGACCGGCGGATTCGGTATCGGCGCCTTCGAGGCGCGCGCGCTGATCGGCGCGATGGGCGGACGGCTCGAGGTTGAAAGCCGCGTCGGTGAAGGGAGCATTTTCACGATCATCCTGCCGGTCGCTCAGGCCGCGGACGGCGAACCGGGCGTCGAAGGGATGGTGGCCTGATGGCTGAAAGCAAGCCCGTCCTGCTCGTCGTCGAGGACGATGAGGGGCTCCAGCGGCAATTGCGCTGGGCCTATGACGATTATGAGGTCGTCATCGCCGGCGACCGCGAGAGTGCGATCGCCATGGTGCGCCAGCACGAACCGGCCGTCGTGACCCTCGATCTCGGCCTGCCGCCCGATGTCGACGGCACCACCGAGGGCTTTGCGACGCTCGAAGATATCCAGACGCTCAAGCCCGGCACCAAGGTGATCATCGCCTCGGGCCATGGCGCGCGCGAGAGCGCGCTACGGGCGATCGCCGGCGGCGCCTATGACTTCTACCAGAAACCCGTCGATATCGACACGCTCGGGCTGATCGTCGGCCGCGCCTTCCATCT
>CAYQVL010000103.1:0-6505 GCA_964420825.1 uncultured Sphingomonadaceae bacterium | reverse complement strand
CGCACAGCGAGCCCGAGGCGCTGCTCGACGAGGTCGAGCGCGCGAGCAATATCCAGCGCGTCGCCGATATCCATGAGCGGCTGACCGCGATGGATGCGCATGCCGCGCCGGGCCGCGCGGCGCGTATCCTAGCCGGCCTGGGCTTCGACGAGGCGATGCAAAACCAGCCGCTCGAAAGCTTTTCGGGCGGCTGGCGGATGCGCGTCGCGCTCGCCGCCTTGCTGTTCGGCGAACCCGATCTGCTGCTCCTAGACGAGCCCTCGAACCATCTCGATCTCGAAGCGACCCTCTGGCTCGAAAGCTTTCTGCGCGACTATCGCGGGACGATGCTCGTCGTCAGCCATGAGCGCGACCTGCTCAACAACGTCGCCGACCACATTCTCCACCTTACCCAGGGCAAGACCAAGCTCTATCCGGGCGGCTACGACGCCTTCGAGCGCCAAGCCGCCGAGCATGCCGCGCACAGCGCTTCGGCGCGCACCAAGCAGATCGCCGAGCGCGACAGGCTCAAGGCCTTTGTCGATCGCTGGCGCGCCAAGGCGCATGCCGCCAAACAGGCGCAAAGCCGCCTGAAGGCGCTCGCGCGAATGGCACCGGTAGCCGCCGCCGCCGAAGATCCCTCGCTGGTTTTTGGGTTCCCGAGCCCCGGCGAGCTAAGGCCGCCGCTGATCACGCTCGACGACGCCTCGGTCGGCTATGTGCCCGGCGAACCCGTGCTTTCGCGTCTGTCGCTGCGCATCGACCCCGACGACCGCATCGCCTTTCTCGGACGCAACGGCAACGGCAAGACGACATTGGCGCGGCTGCTCGCCGGGCAGCTTGAGCCGATGAGCGGCGATCTTGTAATTTCGGGCAAGACGCGCGTCGGTTATTTCACCCAATATCAGGTCGAGGAACTCGATACCGACGACACCCCCCTCGATCACATGACGCGCGTCATGCCCGACGCCAAGCCCGGCGCCGTCCGCGCCCAGCTCGGCCGTTTCGGCTTTTCGGGCGACAAGGCGACGATCATGGTCGGCAAGCTCTCGGGCGGCGAACGCGCCCGGCTCGCGCTCGCACTGATCACGCGCGACGCGCCGCATCTGCTGATCCTCGACGAGCCGACCAACCATCTCGATGTCGATGCACGCGAGTCACTCGTTCAGGCGCTCAACGACTATTCAGGGGCGGTAGTGATCGTCAGCCATGATCGCCATATGCTCGAACTCACCGCCGACCGGCTGATCCTGATCGACGATGGCACGGCCAAGGAATTCAATGGTTCGATCGACGACTATACCGACTTCATTCTTGGCCGGAATACGAACGAAACCGACACCAAAGCCAATGGCGGTAAGCGCGGCAAACAGGCGCGCAAGGCGGCGGCGGATGCGCGCAAGCAAAACACCGCGCTACGCAGCACGGTGCTCAGGGCCGAAGCGCGTATCGCCGCATTGGAGGTCGAACGCACCGCGGTCGATCGCGCGATGTTCAGCCCCAAGGATGCCGAAGGTGCGCTCGCCGCAATGACAATGACCGAACTGATGAAACGCCGGGCGCAGCTTGAAGCGCGAATTGAAACAGAAGAAGCACGCTGGACCGAAGCCAGCGAAAAGCTCGAAGCTGTCGTCGGCTAGCGGCCGTATGGTTGTTTTATTCGGGCAGACCGGACTCGCCGCGGACTCCCGGCAACGCAAATTGGCTTGACTCTGGATACTATTGGCAGTCATCATGCCATAATATGGCAGCGCAAGCACTGTGTGACTTGGGGGACTGATGGCGGAACCACTTAAATTATTGTGCGCTCCGGGCTCGCCCTATACGCGCAAAATGGTCGCGCTGCTGCGCTATCGGCGCATAGCCTATGCGATACAGTGGGGCAGCCATCGCGATCCACCCGCCCATCTGCCCACACCCAGGGTCAAATTGCTTCCAACTGTCTACTTCGCAGATGGCGATGGCGGACACGAGGCGGTTGTCGATTCGACCCCGATCATTCGGCGGCTGGAAACCGACTACCCCGGCCGATCGGCAATCCCGAGCGATCCGGTCCTGGCATTTCTCAATTATCTGATCGAAGACTTTGCCGATGAGTGGCTGACCAAGCAGATGTTTCACTATCGCTGGGCGCACGAAGCCGATGCAAAGAACGCCGGGCCGCTGCTCATATTCTGGACCAAGCCGACGATCAACGACGCGGACGCGCAAGCGATGGCGGATGAGTTTTCGCGGGGGCAGATCGAAAGGCTCCATGTCGTTGGATCGAATGCGACAACGGCGCAGACCATTGAGGAGAGCTATATGCGGCTGCTCGAATGTCTCGACGGACTGATCCAGGCCCAGGGCTATGCGCTGGGGACACGGCCATCGTCAGCCGATTTCGCGATTTTCGGTCAGCTTGCTCAGTTGGCGATTATCGAACCGACATCGGCGAAGCTGGCCAATGAAGCCGCGCCGCGCGTCCGCGCATGGCTCGACCGCGTTGAAGATCTGTCGGGGATAGAACCCGAAGAGAGCGACTGGCTCGACCGCGACAAGATCGCGCACGTTTTGACACCGCTGCTCGCCGAGATCGGCCGGGTTTATGTGCCTTTTCTTCTTGCCAATGCCGAGGCGGCAAGATCGGGAGATGTTCATTTTGATACCGAAATCGACGGCCGGCGATGGACCCAACCGGTATTTGGCTATCAAGCCAAGTGCCTACGATGGATAAGGGAAGAATTTGCGGCGCTTTCGGCCGAAGATCAGCGACTGACTCGCATGATGCTCGAAACGGCCGAATGCGCGGAACTGCTCAATGAATAGAAAGACCGAGGAATGGCCATGTTCAAGAAGGTCCTGATCGCCATACTCCTTTTCATTGTGGTCGGGGGAGCACTTGCATGGTTCAATCGTCAGGCAATCGCCCTCTATGTAGTTACCAATCGCGGCAAAGTCGATGTCGCGCCCAACCGGCCCGTCCACTGGCAGGCTGGCCCGACCGAGGCCGGAACGCCGTCAGGAGAGCGCCCGCCCAACATCGTTTTCATCCTCGCCGACGATCTTGGCATAAATGACATTTCGACTTTTGGCGGAGGCGTAGCCGGCGGCCGCGTCCCGACCCCTAATATCGACCGGCTGGCGGCCGAAGGCATAATCTTCGACCAGGCCTATGCGGGATCGGCGATCTGCTCGCCGAGCCGCGCGATGCTGATGACTGGCCGCTATCCGACACGAACCGGTTTTGAATTTACGCCGACGCCCGATGGCATGGGGCGGATCGTCAACATGTTCAACGATCCCGAGCGATCGGGCTTGCCGCCGCTCGACTTGAACCGCGAGCGCGATGAGGCCGCGTTGCCATTCGATCAACAGGGACTGCCAGGCTCCGAAGTAACGATTGCAGAGGTCTTGCGCGATGCCGGTTACCACACGGCCCATATCGGCAAATGGCATCTGGGTCGCGGTGCGGAGTTCGGTCCCAATGCGCAAGGGTTCGACGAGAGCCTGTTGATGGCGAGCGGGCTCTATTTGCCCGAAGACGATCCCGATGTCGTCAACGCCCGCGTCGATTTCGATCCGATTGATATCTTCCTTTGGGCGCGCTTGCAGTTCGCCGCCTCGTTCAACGAAAGCGAATGGTTCGAACCCGGCGGCTATCTGACCGATTACTGGACCGACGAAGCGATCAACTTCATCCGCGCCAACCGCAACCGGCCGTTCTTCCTCTATCTTGCACATTGGGGTGTCCATACGCCTTTGCAGGCGACCCGCGCCGACTATGAGGCGGTTGGCGAGATAACGCCGCACCGCCTGCGCGTTTACGCCGCGATGGTTCGCGCGCTCGACCGCAGCGTCGGCGAGATCATGGCCGAACTCGATGCACAGGGACTTGCCGACAATACCATCCTCGTCTTTTCGAGCGACAATGGCGCCCCCGGTTATATCGGCCTGCCCGAGGTCAACGCGCCCTACCGCGGCTGGAAACTGACCTTTTTCGAAGGCGGCATTCGGGTGCCCTTGTTCATGCGCTGGCCCGCACAGATCGCCGCAGGATCGCATAGCGCGATGCCCGCCGCCCATATTGACCTGATGCCGACTTTGGCTGCGGCGGGCCGAGCGAACTTGCCAAAAGACGTGCCCATTGATGGCGTCAACCTGTTACCCGTCGCCATGGGCAGCGATGTCGTTAGCCGGCCGGACAATGCGATATTCTGGCAGAGCGGATATTATCGGAGTGTCCGTCAGGGCGACTGGAAGTTGCAGGTCAGTCAACGGCCCAACCGATCATGGCTTTACAATCTTGCCGAGGATCCGACCGAGCAGACCGATCTGACCCGCCGTTTTCCCAGACGCGTCGCGGCGATGCGCGCGCTGCTCGACCGGCACTGGCGAAGCGGGCGGTCTCCACTCTACCCCTATACGCTGGAAGCGCCGATCGCGGTGGACAGGACTCTCGCCGAGCGGGTGCGCGAGGGAGATGAGGTCATCTACTGGCCGAATTGATTGGCGAATTCCGTGGTCAGCAATCGACGACAAGCCGCTCGGCGGTGGCGAGCATGACCGCTTCGGCATCTTTCACGGACAGCCGCTGATCCTGCCTCATCCGCCGCCACGCCTGGAACCCGGTTACCATCTCGATCGACGAGAAAAGAATTTTGTCGGCGATAATTCGGTCCGGAAGGATGCTTTCGAGCCCCGATCGTTCCATCATCAGGAAGCGCTGATAGTCTTCCATCAGATAGCCGGACTGGAAACGCCGCACGCCGGCGGCCACCTTGATCGGCATGATCATCTCGCAAATGATCGCCCGGCGGCCAACCAATTCCCGCAGTCGGCCGCGCCAGTCGCTCGCGGTAAAGGGTTCCATGAAAACCGGCATGACTTCACCCTCGATGAGCGTGGTCATCTCGCGATAAAGGCTCTCCATGTCCTCGAAATGGCGGAACACCGAACGCAGGCTGACCCCCGCGCTCGCGGCGACTTTGGCGGCGCTGGGATGCATGTCGCCGTCGCGGACCAGATCGAGCATAGCTTGGACGATTTTTTGCCGGCTTCGCTCGCTCCGGCGGCGGCGGCCATCGCTCTCTTCCTCTCCCGCAGGATCGGCAGCGATCTTGAGTCTCGACTTATTTGCCATGGCTGACCCTATTTCAAAAGTTGATCGAAGTCGATTGTCTCGCTGTCGGGAAGCAAACTGATAAGCAAACCATCGTCGGCAATGCGGACAGGCCCCGGGAAAATTTCGCGCACGCCATCGAGAAACATGGGATATACCAGACGCGAAGCGAGCGGCGGAATCATGTGGTAGAAGACAAGCTGGCGCGCGCCCGCCTCTGACGCCGCGCGGGCAGCGTCTTGGGGCGTCGCATGATAGCTGGGTATATCGGCGAGGATTTTCGCGATACCGTGCGCCCCGCGGATTCTGGCGCCATTCTCCATCGCGCGGACCATCCGGGGCTGCAGCGCCTCGTGGAACAATATGTCGACGCCCCGCGATGCCGCGACGAGATTGGGATCGTATATCGTGTCGCCGCTGATCGCGATCGAGCGGCCGCGATAATCGATACGATAGCCGAATGGACTTTCGACCGGATCGTGCGAGACGCCGAATGCGGTGATCGTCAACTCGCCTTCCTGCAGGACAACGATACTGCCGGCGCCTTCGGGCAGGACGATCTCGCCACCGGCGCCCCCATAGCCGGCAGGGTGGGCAACGGCCTCTCCATGATGCGCGATGCGGTAGCCGCCGTCGGTGCGATAGGCGGCATTGAAGCCGGCGACTGTGGCGATGGTCCCCTGCGGTCCCGAGATGGGCAGCGGCATAGTCCGGCCACCGCCGACCCACGCCTGGACGAGCAATTCGCCCAGCCCGTCGAAATGGTCAGAATGGAGATGCGTAAGATAGACATGATCGAGCCGCCTCAGCGGAAAGCCCATTGCACCGAGGGTCCGAATGCTGCCCGATCCGACATCGAAAATGAACGCGCGATCGCCGGCGAGCACACCGATGCACGGCCCGGCGCGATCGGTGTCGGGCATCGGCGATCCCGTGCCACACATATAGACATGCAATCCGTCGGGCAGCTCGGCAGCGGGGTCGCGTGCGATATTCCGCGCGATGACGCGTTCGAATAGCGCTTCGCCGATCTGGCGCTCGAAGACATGGAAGCCCGCAAGACCGAGCGCGACCAGGAGGATGGTCGCGATCCCGATACGTTGCGGCCAACTCATTGGCCGGTTGCGCCTGCACGCAGCAATGGTGACGCCCAATCGCCGCTCAAGGCGCCCTCGGGCGCCACCGTCTCGATATTGAGCTGGCCCTTGAGGCCGGCGCTACGATGGACGCTAATTGCCTGCCATTCGGGCGACATCGACATCCGCACCATATCAGCGCGCGCCGGATAGCCGGCGATGGCGATTTCGTCCCACAATTCCTCGACCTGCCCGAGCGCGAGAAACGTGACGTCGCCGGCAAACACCACGGTGCCGCCGAAGCGGGGCAGCAGATCGTCGGGGAAGCCGGGGCCATCGTCGAGAACGG
>CAYQVL010000102.1:0-6519 GCA_964420825.1 uncultured Sphingomonadaceae bacterium | reverse complement strand
ACCGAAAAATTGCGGATCGCGTCGGTGACAAGCGGCGCGGCGCGTTCGGCGCCTCGCGCGGCGGCGACATTGAGTGTACGGAGCAGGCGGTTACGGACCAGCGACGTGCCGAGAATTCCTGCGAGCACCGGCCCCGACTGCGCCCCGCCGAATTGCGGCGGCAGCTCTATCCGCGCGAGCTGGTCGTCATAGAAACCGTCCTCGCGCAGCAGCGTCGCGAAGGCGCGCTGCGAAGACAGCGTCAGCATCCGCCGGATCGCCTCGGTCAGATCGAACCCGCCAAGCCCGGTGCAACCGGACAGGGTCAGCAGCGGCAGCGCCAGGCCGGACGCGAACAATGTCCTGCGGGCAATGAGTTTCGTCATTATTCTCTCCTTTGGCTGGCGCACCGGCCTTTGCTGGAATGACAATGTCCTGTTGACCGAAAAAGTCGCATAAGTCGTCGCGCGGCTTTCCCCTCCTAGCCAGCCGACTATGTTGTCCCGATGAACCGCATCCGCGTCCTCCTGCTCAACGCCGCGCTCGGGCCGCTCGATTATCGGCTGCCCGAGGGGATTGAGGCGCCGCCGGGAAGCATCGTCCAGGTGCCGCTCGGCCCGCGCCGCGTCACCGGCGTCGTCTGGGACGGGCTTGAGGCCGACGCGGTTCCCGCCGCCAAATTGCGGCCGATCTATGCGGTCTATGGCACACCGCCTCTCGGCGAGCGGCTACGCCGGCTGATCGAATGGGCGGCGGATTACTATCTCAGCCCGCTCGCCGCCGTGCTGCGGATGACGCTCGCGTCGACGAGCGGCTATTCGGGCGAAAAGACGATCACCGAATATCGCGCGACCGGCGGCATGCCCGAACGGATGACCCCCAAACGCGAACAGGCGCTTGACCTGATCGGCAACAGCCAGGGGCTGATCCGCGAACTCTCGGAGATCTGCGAGGTCTCGGCCGGGGTACTCCGCGGGCTCATCAAAGCCGGCGCGCTCGAAGCCGTCGAGGTCTCGCTCGACGCCCCCTTCCCGCTCCCCGATCCTGATTTCGCCCCGCCGCTGCTCGAAGAAGGTCAGCAGGCTGCAAGCGCGCGCCTGACCGTCGCCGTTGCCGCGCGTGAGTTCGCGCCGATCATGCTCGACGGCGTCACCGGGTCGGGCAAGACCGAGGTCTATTTCGAGGCAATCGCCAAAGCCCTCGCCATGGATCGCCAAAGCCTCGTCCTGCTCCCCGAGATCGCGCTCACCGAGCCCTTCCTCACCCGCTTCACCGCACGCTTCGGCTGCGAGCCCGTCGCCTGGCATTCGGGGCTGCGCCAGTCCGAGCGCCGCCGCGCCTGGCGCGCGATCGCGACCGGCGAAGCGATGGTCACCGTCGGCGCACGCTCGTCGCTGTTCCTGCCTTACCCCCGGCTCGGCCTGATCGTCGTCGACGAGGCACATGAAAGCGCCTTCAAGCAGGAAGAGGGCGTCATGTATCACGCCCGCGACGTCGCGGTGATGCGCGGCAAGATCGAAAGCTTTCCCGTCGTCCTCGCCTCGGCGACGCAGGCGGTCGAGACGCGCCGGATGGCCGAGATCGGCAAATATGAAACGGTCGAGCTGCCCGCGCGCTATGGCGCCGCCGAACTGCCCGAAATCGCCGCGATCGACATGCTCGCCGATCCCCCGCCGCGCGGTCACTGGCTCGCGCCGACGCTCGTCAAGGCGGTCGAGGGCACGCTCGGACGCGGCGAACAGGCGCTGCTCTTCCTCAACCGCCGCGGCTATGCGCCGCTCACGCTGTGCCGCACCTGCGGCCACCGCTTCCAATGCCCCAATTGCACCGCTTGGATGGTCGAGCACCGGTTGCTCGCGCGGCTCGCCTGCCACCATTGCGGCCATGTCATGCCGCCGCCCGCGCACTGCCCCGAATGCCGGGCCGAGGACAGTCTTGTCGCCTGCGGCCCCGGCGTCGAGCGCATCGCCGACGAGGCGCGCTCTCTCTTCCCCGACGCCAGAACCGCGATCGTCACCTCGGATACGATCTGGTCGCCCGCCAAGGCCGCCGAGTTCGTAAACCGCATGGAGTCCGGTGATATCGATATCGTCATCGGCACACAGCTCGTCACCAAAGGCTATCACTTCCCCAACCTCACGCTCGTCGGCGTGATCGACGCCGATCTCGGGCTTCAGGGCGGCGATCTCCGCGCCGCCGAGCGCACCTTTCAGCAGATCATGCAGGTTTCGGGCCGCGCCGGACGCGGCGAGAAACCCGGGCGTGTCTTCGTTCAAACGCACGACACCCGCGCGCCGGTTATCGAGGCGCTAGTGTCGGGCGACGCGGCGAGCTTCTATGAAGCGGAAACCGCAAACCGGCGAGACGCAGGCGCGCCGCCATTCGGCCGCTATGCCGGGATCGTCGTCTCGTCCGAAGACGAAGGTCAGGCGATCGAAACCGCGCGGCTGATCGCCCGCACCGCGCCCGAGGTCGAGGGCATGCTCGTCCTCGGCCCCGCCCCCGCCCCGCTGGCGATGCTCCGCGGCCGCCACCGCCAGCGCCTGCTCGTCCACGCCCGCCGCGCGCTCAATGTGCAGCAGGTGATCCGCGACTGGCTCAATGCGCTCGACTGGCCAAAGTCCGTGCGCGTTTCGGTCGATGTCGATCCATATAGCTTCCTGTGAAGTCGGCAATTACATAGCGATTACATGCGGGTAAGAACCCGCGAATATCTGTGGCCGAAGCTGTATATGAGGAGGAGTTTCAGCACTATGCGATCCTGATTGGTGCACTTGCGGCGCAGCAACTCGATTTCAACCACGTTTCAGCTCTTCGCTTCCTTCGCCAGCAGTTTCGCCTTCCGCTCGAGCCCATAGGCATAGCCCCCCAAACTTCCGTCACTGCGCACAACCCGGTGGCAGGGGATCAGCACCGCGACATTGTTCGCGCCGTTCGCCGACCCCGCCGCGCGCACCGCCTTGGGTTTTCCGGCTGCTGCGGCGATTTGCGCGTAGCTGCGCGTTTCGCCCGGCGGGATCCGCGTCAGCTCATGCCACACCGCTTCCTGGAAGGCGGTGCCGCGCACGTCGAGCGGCAGGCCGTGCGGACGAGCGGGATCGTCGACCACGGCGACGGCCCTGCCGATCAGTTCGGCCATTTCGCCGTTCGCCGGCCGGAGATCGGCCCGCGGAAAGCGCGCGATCAGATCGGCCCTGCACTCGTCGAAGCTCAATCTGCAGATCCCGCGCCGTGTCGCCGCGACGAGCATAGGCCCAAGGCTCGTCTCGGCGATCGCCCAGTGGATGGTGACGCCCTCGCCGCCCCGCTTCCACGCCGACGGCGTCATGCCTAGCCGTTTGCCGCTATCCTCGTAAAAGCGCGCCGGGCCCGAATAGCCCGCGTCGTAGATCGCATCGGTGATGCGCTCTTCGCTGTCGAGCGCCTGGGTGGCACGGCGGGCGCGAAGCCCGCGCTGATATTGCGCCGGCGACACGCCGAGCGCGCGTTTGAAGACGCGCTGGAAGTGCGATGGCGAATAGCCCGTGCTAGCCGCCAGCGATTTGAGACCGATTCGCTCCTCGGCCGCCGCGATCGTCGCCACCGCCTTTTCGACCGCCCACTCGTCGCGCGAGACATCGTCGGGCAGGCAGCGTTTGCACGGCCGCAGCCCAGCCGCGCGCGCCGCCAGCCCATCGGCGAAGAAGCGGACATTTTCGCGCTTGGGTTGCCGCGCCGCGCACGACGGACGGCAATAGATGCCGGTGCTCAGCACGCCGGTAACGAATATGCCGTCAAAGCCGCGATCGCGCGCGCGGGCCGCCGCCCAAGCGATTTCGGGATCGATAACCGGCTTTGCCATGGCGATGCTCATGCCCTTTCCACGCGCGCGACGAAACAGCCATGCGCTGCATTGTGCGCATCGATATAGGCGATGTCGACGCGGTCGAGCAGTCCCCTGATCTTGGCGTCTGCCTCGCCCGGTAATGCGAGTTCGGCGGTCTGTAGCATACCGGCCGCGTCGAAGCCGCGCAGGCCGAGTGGCCGCCCCTCGAATACCGGCGGCAACGCATCGCGATAGTCCGCCGCAGCGCCCGCATTCTCGCGCACATAGATGGCGTAAGACGAGCGGTATGGCGTGGCGACATCGTGCGAGACATGATTGAGCAAGATAAGGCTTTCGCCAGGTTCGGCGTCTTCGAGCGTGATCCGACAGGGGAAGCCCGGCTTGCCATTGGCGGTCACGCGGCGGGCTCCTGCGGCGGCGAGATCGGCATCGCTGGCGCCGAAGAGAGGCTGAAATGTCTCGGGCGAAAGCCCGGTGATTCGATAGGTCATTATTGGTCCTTTTGCTGCTTGGTCGCCCGGAAATAGCTCACTCTCCGTGCCCCTGCGTCCCGAAAATTGCGGTCAAAGCTGGTGGTTAAAGTCGATAATCGCTTTACGAAAACCGCTTCGCCGTTCCATGGTCCGCGGCAATCAGGGGGAGAATGCGATGACGAGGCTGGGGCTGGCGATAGCGGCGCTGTTCATGGTGCTCGCGCCGGGCGCAATTACCGCGCAAAAGGACGATTCGGAGGGGCCGCAGACCAACGATATCGTTGCCGCGGCGAGCAGCGTCGTCCGCGTCGCGCTCATCGGCAGCGATCCCAAGGCGGGGGAATTTTTGCTCGGCCACGGCAGCGGCGTCGCCATCGGGCCGGGGCTGATCGTCACCAATGCGCATGTCGTCGCGCCGCTGCGCGAGGCCCCCAATATCGCCATCACCATTGTCCCATCGGCCGGAAACCTGCGTTATTCTGGCCAGCTCGTCGCCGTCGACGAGCGCGCCGATCTCGCGCTGATTCGCACCCGCGAGGGCGTCGTCGAACCGCTCGCAATTTACTCCGGTCGCCCCGAAGACACCGGCCGCGTCGCCGCTATCGGCTATCCGGGATCGGTCGATCTTGCCGAGAATCTGTCGGCGAACGACCAGGTGAGCCCGATGCAGGCGGTGCGCACACTGGGCCAGCTTTCGGGAGGCCGCAGCCGCCGCGATGTCGATACGCTGCTCCACACCGCGCCGATGGCGCGCGGAAATTCGGGCGGGCCGCTCGTCGACGAATGCGGCCGGGTGATCGGAATCAACAGCTTCGGCACGCTCGCCGAGGCCAATGACGCCGAGTTCGGCTTTGCTATTTCGGCGCGCGAGTTGATTCCCTTTCTCGAGCGCGCCAACGTTCGCCCCAATGTCACGACAGATGCGTGCGTCCCCGCCTCCGAACGCGCGCGGCGGACGCAGGCCGATGCCGAACGCGAGCGCGACAGGCGCATTCGGCGGATCATCGAACAGCGCGAATTCGGGCTCGGCGTAGCCGTCGGTCTGCTCGTGCTCGGCGCGCTTGTGCTCGCGGGCGGCGGCGTCTCGCTGCTCTACCGCAACAGCTGGAAGCGCGCACGGATCGTCGGCGCGCTCGGGATCGTTTCGGGGGTGCTGCTCATCGCGCTGGCGGTGTTCATTTTCCTCAATCGGCCTTCGCTGGCGAACGTCGACGACGAGGCGCGCGCAGAGGTCGGATGGTACCGATATCCGGCGCTTTCGGCCTGAATTGTCAAACTTTCCCCGCCGCCATCTTGCATCGCAGCATAAGCCTTGCTAGGGGGCGGCCAGCCGTAGCGGGGGCGCTTGTCCGCCCCCTTTTCTACGATTTCAGTAATCCTCTCTAGGGGCGAGTTTACGCGTGGATATTTCCGGCGGAATTAAGGCCAGTCTGGCAGGCCGCTATGCGGTCGCGCTGTTCGAGCTAGCGCTCGAGAACAAGCAGCTCGACAGCGTCGAGGCGAGTCTTGCGAAGCTCAAGGCGACGCTCGACGATTCTCCCGAGTTCCGCGCGCTGACGACGAGCCCGCTCGTCGGTCGCCGTGAAGCCAAGGCGGCCACCGCCGCGGTGACCAAATCGCTCGGCCTCGACCCGCTGACCGGGAATTTCCTCGGTGTTCTCGCCGACAATCGCCGGCTGGCACAGCTCGGTTCGGCGATCCGCGATTTCAACCTCGTCGCCGCCCAGTATCGCGGCGAAACCAATGCCGAAGTCGCTTCGGCGCACCCGCTTTCCCGCGATCAGGTCGCGGCATTGAAGGCCCAGCTCAAGAGCCTCGCCGGCCGCGACGTCACCGTCGATCTCAATGTCGATCCCTCGCTGCTCGGCGGCCTCGTCGTCCGCATGGGCAGCCGGATGATCGACGGTTCGCTCCGCACCAAATTGAACGCACTCGCCAGCGCTATGAAAGGCTGACAATGGATATCAACGCTGCAGAAATCTCCAAGGTCATCAAGGACCAGATCGCCAATTTCGGCACCGAGGCTCAGGTCACCGAAATCGGCACCGTGCTTTCGGTCGGCGACGGCATCGCCCGCGTCCACGGGCTCGACAATGTCCAGGCCGGCGAGATGGTCGAATTCGCCAATGGCGTGCAGGGCATGGCGCTCAACCTCGAGGCCGACAATGTCGGCATCGTGATCTTCGGCTCGGATGCCGAGATCAAGGAAGGCGACACCGCCAAGCGCACCGAGACGATCGT
>CAYQVL010000101.1:0-6532 GCA_964420825.1 uncultured Sphingomonadaceae bacterium | reverse complement strand
TCCCATGGCGCGATGCAAAACCTTTGCGTGCAACCGGGAGCGCCTTGCCAGCTTGGGGGCCATTGCCTAAGGCTGGCGCAAAGCGCTGTTGTGTAATCGCTTTTAGGGGAACGCCTCATGACGAATAGCTGTTTTGCCGTCAGGCTTTCGCATTTTCTCGAACTGACCGATGCCGAAGAAAAGACGCTTGCGCGGCTTGAGGAAAATCGCCGTCATTTCAAGCGCGGCGAAATCATTCGCGAACAGGATAGCCCCGCCGACGAACTCTTCATCCTCAATGGCGGCTGGGCGTTCAGCTATATCCGGCTCGGCGATCATAAACGGCAAATCTTGCGGCTCGAATTTCCCGGCGATCTGATGGGAACGTCGAGCATCGCCTTCGGCCATGCGTCGGACACCCTCGTCGCGGTGACCGACTGCGTGCTCTGCCCGCTCGACCGAGTCGCCGTGCGCGCGCTGTTCGATGAGCATAGCCGGCTCGGCACACTGCTCTTCCTGATCAGCCAGGCCGAACGCGTGTCGATGGACGACCGGCTCGCTTCGATCGGCCGGACATCGGCCAAGTCGCGCGTCGCCGCGCTGCTGCTCGACATCGTCGTCCGCTACCGGATCATGAACGGCGAGGATCTCAAAGGCGTCGAAATTCCGCTCACCCAGGAGGATATCGGCGACGCCACCGGGCTGACCTCGGTTCACGTCAACCGGATGATGCAGGAATTGAGCCGCGACGGGCTGATCTCGCGCAACCGCCACGAGGTGACGATCCTCGACGAGGAAAAGCTCGTCGAACTGGCCGAATATGTGAATCGCTACGCCACCATCGACACCAGCTGGCTCAAGGGTTCGTAAGGCGCGCGCTCACGCCTTTTCGAGCGTGCACTGGAGCGGATGCTGGCTCTCGCGCGCGAAATCGATGACCTGGCTGACCTTGGTTTCGGCAACTTCGTAGCTGAATACGCCGCACACGCCGACGCCTTTCTGATGCACCTGGAGCATGACCCGCGTCGCGTCTTCGAGCCCCATGCCGAAGAAGCGCTGGAGGCACAGCACGACGAATTCCATCGGCGTGTAATCGTCGTTGAGCATCAGCACCTTGTAAGGCGACGGCTTTTTCGTGCGGGTCCGCGTCTGGGTCGCAACACCGGCGCCGGCACCGTCCCGATCGCGCTCGTCGTTGCGGTCGTCGCCGGAGGCGGTCATTTGTTCACTCATCCACATGCTCCGAGAATATCGTATCGCGCCCCCGCGAAGCAAGGGGCGGACATCCCGATAGTCGCTCGTTTGGCCATAGCTCCTTAACCCCGGATACGAAAAGGGCCGCTCCGTTGCCGGAGCGGCCCTGATCGTTCGCCAAAAGCGGCTAAGGCTTAGGCAGCCTTGCGAAGCTTTTCGGCGGCAAGCGACATACGCTGCGACAGCGGCTGGAAGACGTCGCCGGCAAGCTTGAACATCGCTTCGGTGTTCTTCGAAGCCTGCGAGACCAGCGTGTCGAAACCGGCACGAGCGCGTTCGTTCTGCAGCTCAAGGAGTTCCTTGGGCGACTTGACCGAAGCGAAGCCCTGAATGGCGTTGCTGACGTTCTCGAGGTTCTCGCGAGCATATTCAGCATTCTTACGGCCGAGATCCTGGAAACCCTTGGCGGCGATCTTGGCGCTTTCGATCATCGCTTCAGCGTTCGCCTTCTGAAACTCGGTTGCGTCGGTGGCCAGTTCCATGGTGCGCTCGGCGGCGGCCTTGGCGCGGGTCTGAGCCTGCGAAACGAATTCCTCGACGCGCTCGGCGGTCTTCTCGGCGGCTTCCTTGGCGCGCTCGCCAACGTTGCTCATCATGTCTTCGATGCGGTTGGCGGCCTTGGTGTCGGCGGCTTTGGTCGTGGTGTTGGTCATGATTTTCGGTCCTTTGGTTGTGGCCGCCGTCTTGCGAACGGCCCTTTTGGTTTTCTTGGCTGCGGTCTTGGTTGCAGCCTTTTTGGTCGTTTTGACCGCTTTGGATTTCCTCGCGGTCGCTTTGGTGACAGTCTCGGTCTTTTGGGCGACGGGCTTGCTGTCCGCCTTGATCGCATCCGGCGTCTTCTCGGCAGGCTTGTCCGCCGCCTTCGCCGGAGCCGTGGTTGCCGGAGCCGCTTTGGTAGCGACCGGCGTTGCGGCCTCGGCGGCGGGCGCCGCGGCCGGAGCGGACGGGCTGGCCTTTGCCGTATTGTCCGGGCTCGACTTGGCCGCCTGCGGTGCAGGCGCGGCTGCCGTCGTGGCCGGCTTTACGGTATCGGTCTTGGTCGGTGTCTCGCTCACAAATGCTTCCTTCGATCTCTTATGTTGCAGTGCACAATAAGCGATTCGAAAGCAAAATGCAAGTCTTTTTATTGCAGTGCAGCATAGAACGCATAGCCCGGAAATCCAGGCCTTTCAAGTATGAATGTGCAGCAAGACAGCGCCGTCGCGGAAAATCTTTTCAGCGCGTCATCACATAACGTCCGGGCGCGTTCTCGATCGCCTTGAGCTTGCCCTTGCCCGGCTGCCGCGCTCCGCTCGCCGCAATCCGCTTACCGCTATGGCCGGCGAGCCATTCGCGCCAGTCGGGCCACCAGCTGCCCGGAGTCTCGGCGGCGCCGGCGACGAATTCCTCAAGCGATCCCGCGCCATTCTCGTTGGTCCAATATTGGTATTTGCCGGCGTCGGGCGGATTGACGACGCCGGCGATATGCCCCGACCCCGCCAGCACGAAGCGGATCGGCCCCTTGAAATGGTCGGTGATCTTCCAGACGCTCTCGGGCGGCGCGATATGATCCTCGCGCGCCGCCTGAACATAGGATGGCGTTTCGACCGTATCGATGTCGATCGCCACGCCGTCGACGCTGAGCGCGCCTTTGACGAGCAGGTTTTCGCGATAGAAGTTCGTCAGATAGTTGCGGTGCCAGAGCGCCGGCAGATTGGTCGTATCGCCATTCCAGTGGAGCATGTCGAACGCCGGATAGTCTTCGCCGAGCAGATAGTTGTTGACGACATAGTTCCAGACGAGATCGCGCCCGCGCAGCAGGTTGAACGTCGCCGCCATATAGCGGCCGTCGAGATAGCCCTTGTCCTTGCCGATATCGGCGATCAGCTTGCCCTGGACATCGTCGATGAACAGCTGGAGATCGCCGGCGAGGCTGAAATCGACCTGGGCGGTGAAAAATGTCGCCGCGCGCACCTTGTCCGCCTCGCCTTTCGCTTCGAGATAGGCGAGCGCCATCGCCAGCGTCGTTCCCGCGACGCAATAACCGATGACATTGACCGAGGGCACGCCGAGCAGGTCGCGAACGGTATCGATCGCATCGATCTCGCCGCGCACGACATAATCGTCCTGGGTGACCTCGGCCATGCTCTCGTCGGCCGATTTCCACGACACCATGAACACCGTGATCCCCTGCTCCACCGCCCAGCGGACGAAACTCTTCTTCTCGTTCAGATCGAGAATATAGAAGCGGTTGATCCAGGGCGGGAAGATGATCAGCGGCGTCTCGAAAACCGTCTCGGTCGTCGGCTCATATTGGATGAGCTGGTAGAGCGGCGTCTCGTGGACGACCTTGCCCGGCGTGGTCGCGATATTCTCGCCGAGCGTGAAGGCGTTGGGATCGGTATGGGTGAGCTGGCCCTTGTCGAGATCGGCGAGCATATGCTCGAGCCCCTTGAGCAGGCTCTCGCCGCGCGTCTCGACCGCCTTTTCAAGCACCTGAGGGTTGGTCAGCGCGAAGTTGCTCGGGCTCATCGCATCGACGAACTGCCGGGTGGCGAAGCGCGCCTGCTCCTTTTGCTTGGGATCGAGTCCATCGATCGCGTCGACGCTCCGCAGCATATGGTCGGAAACCATCAGATAGCTTTGGCGGATCATGTCGTAGAGCGGATGGTTGCTCCATTGCGGCGCTGCGAAGCGGCGATCGGGCTTGGCCGATTGCTCGCCCTCGTCGGCGGCCGCGGCGTCGCCGGTTAAAAACCGTGTCCACAGTTTGACACTCCGCGACCAGAAATCGCTTTGCGCCTCGACGAGGCGCACCGGATCGAATGCCATGACGGGGAAGCCGGGGAACATATCGGGCATTTGCGACGGCGACGCAGTCATGCCCTGGCTCAATTGTTCGGCCCCGTTCTCGCCGGCGCGCTGGATCTGGCGGCTCATATAATCGAGCATCATCTGCTGCGCGCGGCCGATAACGCCGGTCCAGTGCTGCATATCGTCGAGCGATGGCATTGCCGGCTCGGCCGTCGCCATATCGTTGCTGTTGCCCATGATACTCTCTTTCTTCCGTTCGTCGCGACACGACCCTAAACGCTTCGCGCGAGTTTGCCCACGACCGATGCTTGACTTGCCACAGCGCCGCGCGACAGTCTTCGTTGAAATAGGGAGGCGCGCGGCAATGGCAAAGGTGAGTCGCAGGGAGGCGATCGCGCTTTCGCTCGGCGTGGCGGCGATCGCGGCGCAGTCCGCGCCGGTCATCGCGGCGGGCAATGGGCGCCGCGTCGCGATCGTCGGCGCCGGCGCATTCGGGACGTGGAGCGCCAAAGCCTTCCTCGACACCGGCTGGTCGGTCGAAATCATCGACGCGCACGGACCCGCCCACGCTCGCGCCTCGTCGGGCGGCGAGACGCGGATGACGCGGGGCGTCTATGGCGACGCCGAAATCTACACGCGCATGGCGCTTGCCTCGCTCGACGACTGGAGCGCGCTCTCGCGGCGCTCGGGCCTCCCCATCTTCCATCGCTGCGGCGTGCTGATGTTCTTCACCGAGCCGCATGACTATGCCGAAGCTTCGATCGCTCTGCATCACCGGCTCGGCCTGCCGACCGAGCGGTTCGACGGCGCGCAAATCGCGCGGCGCTTTCCGCAATTTTCCACCGATGACATCGCCTTCGGGCTGTTCGAGCCGCAGTTCGGCGCGCTGCTCGCCCGCCGCAGCATCCAGACCCTGCTCGCCGAACTCGTCGCGGGCGGGGCGCGCTACCGCCAGGCGGAGGTCCTCCCACCCGGCGGCGACGCCGCCGCCCTCGCCGCACTGACGACCGCCGACGGCCGGCGCATCGAGGCCGATCTGTTCGTCTTCGCCTGCGGTCCCTGGCTGCCGCTTCTCTTCCCGACGCTCCTCGGCGAGCGCATGTTCGTCACCCGGCAGGAAGTCTTCTTCTTCCGCACGCCGCCGGGCGACGACAGCTTCTCACCGGCGCACCTTCCCGGCTGGGCCGATTTCAACCGCGGCGATATCTATTACGGCTTTCCATCGATCGAGGCGCGGGGCTTCAAGATCGCCGCCGACCGCCATGGCGCGCCGATCGATCCCGATAGCGGCGACCGCACGTCCTCGGCCGAAGGCATCGCCGATGTCCGCGCCTATATGGAGCGGCGCTTTCCGGCGCTCGCCGGCGCGCCGCTCAGCGAGGCGCGCGTCTGCCAATATGAAAACAGCGCCAATGGCGACCTGCTGATCGACCGCCATCCGCAATGGCGCAACGCCGTTCTCGCCGGCATGGGGTCGGGCCATGGCTTCAAACACGCGCCGGCGGTCGGCCGGCATGTGCTGGCGCTCGCCGAAACGGGCGCGCCGCCCGATCCGCGCTTCGCCCTCGCGGCCAAATCGACGGTGCAGGACCGCGCCGTGCACTAACGCGGCAGCCGGCCCATTCTTCACAAACACCCTCAACTTGCGCATGACGCCGAATCACCACTGCGCTATCGGACCACCATCATGAACGACGATTTCTACCGCATCCGCCGCCTGCCGCCCTATGTCTTCGCCGAGGTCAACGCGATGAAGGCGGCGGCGCGCGCGCGCGGCGAGGACATTATCGACCTCGGCATGGGCAATCCCGATCAGCCGCCGGCGCAGCATATCATCGACAAATTATGCGAGACCGCGAACAACCCGACCGCCCATCGCTATTCGGCATCCAAGGGCATCAAGGGGCTGCGCCGCGCCCAGGCCGCCTATTATCAGCGCCGCTTCGGCGTCGAGATCGATCCCGAGAGCGAGATCGTCGTCACCTTGGGATCGAAGGAAGGTCTCGCCAATTTGGCGCAAGCGATCACCGCGCCCGGCGACGTCGTCCTCGCGCCCAATCCTAGCTACCCTATCCACACCTTCGGCTTCATCATCGCCGGCGCCGCGATCCGCTCGATCCCGGCCGCGCCCGGGCCGGACTTCTTCACGCGGCTCGAATATTCGCTCAAATACAGCGTCCCCAAGCCCTCGGTGCTCGTCATCGGCTACCCCTCGAACCCGACGGCCTATGTCGCCGATCTCGATTTCTATACCAAGGTCGTCGAATTCGCGCGCGAGCACCAGCTCTGGGTGATCAGCGATCTTGCTTATGCCGAGATCTATTTCGGCGACGAGCCGACGCCCTCGCTGCTCCAGGTGCCCGGCGCCAAGGAGGTCGCTGTCGAATTCACCAGCATGTCGAAGACCTATTCGATGCCCGGCTGGCGGATGGGCTTCGCGGTCGGCAACCAACGGCTCATCGCCGCGCTCACCCGCGTCAAATCCTATCTCGACTATGGCGCGTTC
>CAYQVL010000100.1:0-6549 GCA_964420825.1 uncultured Sphingomonadaceae bacterium | reverse complement strand
ACGCTGCCGTCATAGCCCGAAAAGGCGATCAGCCCCGCCATCGAGATGAAGCTCGCCGCACTCATCCAGTCGGCCGCCGTCGCCATGCCGTTGACGATCGGATTGACCTCGCCGCCCGCGACATAGAATTCGCTCGTCGATCCCGCGCGAGACCAGATCGCAATGCCGATATAAACCGCGAAGGAGACGCCGACGAAGAGGTAGATGAGGCCTTGGGTGGTCATTCCGATACCCAAATTCCGTCAGCCCTAATGGATAGGGGATGCCGGCCCACCCTATTCGTCATCCATCCCGAAGCGCTTCTCTATCGTCCGCATCCGCCGCACATAGACGACGATCAGCGCGATGAAGATGTAGATCGAGCCCTGTTGCGCAAACCAGAAGCCGAGCGGGTATCCGCCGATCCGCCATTGATCGAGGAATTCGCGAAACAGGATTCCGCAACCGAACGAGACGATGAACCAGACGCTCATCAGGATGACGAGGAGCCGGATGTTGGCGCGCCAATAGCCGCGCGCGTTCTCGGGGGTTTCGCTATCCGCGCCGCCCTCGCCCATGACCTAGCCGGCGCTCCAATAGATATCGACGGGAACTTCGCATTCGGCGAGCACGCGGCCGATCGGGATCGTCGATCCCGGGCCGTCGATAAGCGCCTTTTCGAGCATCGCCTTCTTCCTGGCGCCCGACAGCGTGACGATCATTGTATGCGTGCTGAGCAGCGCCTCGCGCGTCATCGTCACGCGGTCGACCGGTGCGGTAGGCGGTAGTGGATCGGGCGAGACGCCGACCGCGCGGCGGCCGCGCGGCGTGTTGAGCGCATCCTCCATCTGCGAAGGATAGATAGACGCCGTCGCGCCATTGTCGTCCATGCCGAGCCAGACGAGGTCGACCGGCCAGCTGAACCCGGCAAGCCGCGCATCGGCGCTTCGGCCGGCTTCCCTGGTGCTCCATTGCTGCGAATGGTCGATCAGCGGCTCAACCGTCGCGCCGATCGAACCCAGGATTCGTTCGAGCATCGCGTAATTGCTGAGTTCGCTGCCTTCGGGAACGATCCTTTCATTGGTCGGGAAAACGCGGACCTTCGACCAGTCGAAATCGCGCTTGGCAAGTACTTCGAGGATCGGCACCGGCGTCCGTCCGCCGGGCAGCGCCAGTTCGGCCTTGCCATTGGTTTCGATGGCTTTCTCGATGATGAAACCGATATCGCCCGCGACCTCGACGGCCAGCGTTTCGGCGTCTTCGAATTCCCACCATTCCACTTCGATCATCGGGACCGGGCTCCATAGAGATTGTAATCTTCGCCCCCTCATAACCGCTCGGGCGGTGAAGGCCAGTGCCGCGGCATTAGAGCATATGCCGTGAGACAGGGTAACGATTCTCCGGTTGCAACGAACGCTTCGACGATCTTGCCAAGGGGCGTGCTTTGGGCGAAAAGAACGGAGCGTATCGATATGCGCATGACGGGGCGGGGGGAGGAATTATGATCCGGTATATTGAAATTGCGGCCCTGCTTGTGGCGGCGGCAGCGCTGCCTTTGGCCGATCAGCCCGCCGAGGCTATGCAGTCAGGCGTCCAGGAATGTCCCGCCAATGGCGTCTCGCTGCGCGGCGCCAACCGATCCTATAGTTGCCGCTGCGCTGCCGCGGCCACCCGATCGGGTTCGACCTGGGGGACCGATATTTATTCCGACGATTCGCGGATCTGCCGAGCGGCGGTCCATGCCGGAGCCATCGGGCTCGACGGCGGCATCGTCGCCTTCGAAACGCTGCCGGGCCAGTCGGGCTATCAGGCAAGCACGCGCAACGGCGTCGCCAGCGGAAGCTGGGGGCGATGGCAGGGGAGCCTGAGGTTTACCGGCGGCGCTCCCGACAACACCAGCACCGCGCGCGCCGAAAGCTGTCCGGCGAACGCGGTCGCGCTTCGCGACACCGGCCAGATAATGCGCTGTCATTGCCCGGCCAGCGCCACCGGCGCCGGCAGCGTCTGGGGAACCGATATCTACACCGACGATTCGCGCATTTGCCGCGCCGCGGTGCACGCCGGCGCGATCGGGCCATCGGGCGGAACCGTCGTGATCCGCGGCCTTGCAGGGCGCAACGGGTATAGCGGTTCGAACCGCAACGGCGTCGCCTCGAGCAATTACGGCCAGTGGAGCGGCAGCTTCAGCTTCGAGTGAGGAACGGCGCCGCGACCTCCGCCGGTACGCGGACGGGGCGACCGCTTGCCCGATCGATCATCGCCCAGGTCGTCTTGGCGCGGATGCGGGGTTTTCCGTCGTCGCCGGTGAATTCCATATAGCGGTTGAATCGCGCGCCCTTGGGCGGCTCCTCGATCCATGTGCGTCCCGTAACGACATCGCCCTCGAGCGCGGGCCGCAAATAGTCGATCTCATGCCGGGTCACGACCCAGATATAGGATTCGACATGCGCCGGGTCGGTGACCGTAAGCCAGTGGGCGACGGCGAGCTCCTGGATCCACTGCACCCAGACCGCGTTGTTGACATGGCCGAGTTCGTCGATGTGCTCGGGGCGGGCGGTGACTTTGTGGGAGAAGCTGTTCATGGCGAGTCAGATAACGACATTCTCTCCCCTCGTGGGAGAGGATATGGAGACTTGAGAACGCAGCGATCTAGTCGGAATTGGAGAGGGGCGCGAGGCCTGCGCTTGTCGCGGGGCGAGCTTGGCGCGAAGCGGCAAGAGCCGGTTGTGGCTACGCTCGCTGCGCTCACTCTGCGTCCCCTCTCCCTGCTGACGCTTCGCGCCAGCTGTCCCTCTCCCTCAAGGGGAGAGGGTTTTACTCCTCCACCCCGAGCTGGGTCAGCATGAACGCCATTTCCTGGGCATCCTCGCGGAGCGACTGGAAGCGGCCTGACTGGCCGCGATGGCCGGCGCCCATATTGGTGCGCAGCAGCGTCACATCGTCATCGGTGCGCGTCGCGCGCAGGCGGGCTGCGTATTTGGCGGGCTCCCAATAGGTGACGCGCGGGTCGTTGAGGCCGCCGGTGATCAGGATCGGCGGATAATCCTGCGCGCTGATATTGTCGTAGGGCGAATAGCTCCGGAGGAGCCGGAAGGCGTCCGGATCGGTAATCGGATTGCCCCATTCGGGCCATTCCCCCGGGGTGAGGGGAAGCGATTCGTCGAGCATCGTGTTGAGGACATCGACAAAGGGCACGCCGGCGACCACCGCTCCCCACAGTTCGGGCGCCTGGTTGGTCACCGCGCCCATGAGCTCGCCGCCTGCCGAGCGGCCCGAGATCGCAATCCGCCCGGCGCTCGAATAGCCCGCCGCGATCAGCCCGCGCCCGGCATCGACGAAATCGTTGAAGGTGTTGGTGCGGCGTTCGAGCTTGCCGTCGAGATACCATTGATAGCCGAGATCGTCGCCGCCGCGGATATGCGCGATCGCGAAGATAAAGCCGCGATCGATCAGGCTGAGCTGTTCGGTCGAGAAATTGGGCGGGACCGCATAGCCATAAGCGCCATAGGCATAGAGGTGCATCGGCGTATCGGGGCCGATCTGTGTATCCCGTCGATGGACGAGGCTGACCGGCACCATGGTGCCGTCGCGCGCCTCGATCATCCGCCGCTTGGTCGTGTACCGGCTGGCGTCATAGCCCGAAGGCACCTCCTGCACCTTGAGTGTGGAGAGTTCGCCGCTCGCCAGATCGTAGCTGAAATCGGTATCGGGGGTGACCATCGATTCATAATCGACGCGGATCGCATCGACATCGTACTCGGCAACCGGGCCAATGCTCGCGGCGTAGCTCGCCTCGGGAAAGGCGACGCGCGTCGGGCCGGTGCCATCGTACCGCCAGATCTCGACTTGATCCAATCCGCGCTCACGGCCTTCGACGACGTAGAAATCGGCGAATGTGGTCAGGCCGGTAATATAGAAATCGTCCGACCCGGCGCGCAATTCGGTCCATTCACCCGGATTGTCGAGCGGCGCGGTGACGAGCCGGAAGTTCACATGGCCGTCATTGGTGTGGATGAACAGCATATTGCTATGCTCCTCGACATTGTAGAGCCGGTTGGTCCGGCGCGGCGCGACGAGGATCGGCGTTGCTGCCAGATCGTCGAGCGGGACAAGGCGAATCTCGTTCGAGACATTGTCGCCGGCAAAGATCGT
Organism: uncultured Sphingomonadaceae bacterium; assembly: GCA_964420825.1. Lineage (GTDB taxonomy): Bacteria > Pseudomonadota > Alphaproteobacteria > Sphingomonadales > Sphingomonadaceae > Parasphingopyxis. The sequence goes on along the minus strand of CAYQVL010000100.1, from coordinate 2,418 downwards.
CAGGAAGCGCCGCGATTGCGTTTCGTCGATGCCGATTTCCATGCCGTCTTCGGTCTCGCGATAGAGTTCGGTATCGGCCGAAGCTTCGGTGCCGAGCCGGTGGACCATCGCCACCATGCTGCGCCAGTTATCGTCGACCGGCGTATAGACGATGCTCTGCGAATCGGCCGCCCAGACGATATTGCTGCGGGTGCCGGGAATCGTGTCGGGCAGATCCTCGCCGGTGGCGAGGTCGCGGAAGCGCATGATGAAGCGTTCGGCGCCGTCGGTGTCGGTCGAATAGGCGAGCAGCCGCGCGTCGGGGCTGACCTGGAGCGTGCCGAGGCTGAACTGCTCCTGCCCCTCGGCGAGCGTGTTTTCGTCGAGCAGAAGTTCGTCGGCGCCGCCGGCGACGGGGCGGCGATACCATTTACGGTATTCCTGTCCCTCGTCATAGGCGTACCAATATTCATAAGCTCCGTCGCGCACCGGCACACTCGCGTCGTTCTCTGCGATCCGTCCGCGCATCTCTGCGTAAAGCGTGTCGATGAGTTGCTGATGGGGTGCCATCACGGATTCGAGATAGGCGTTTTCGGCGCGCAGATAGGTCAGCACATCCTCGTCGTCGATGACCGGATAACTTTGATCCTTCATCCAGAAATACGGGTCTTCGACGGTTACGCCATGCATCGTGAAACTGTGCGGCCGGCGGTCGGCGACGGGCGGTGCGGGAATGGACGATGGCGGCGCGGTATCGGTCGCGGTTTCGGGCACGGGCGGACTTTCTGGCTGGGCGAGAACGGGAGCGGCGGCGATGAGACCGGCGGCGAGCAAAAGCGGACGGATGGGCATGAAAGGCCTTTCCAATGGTGGCGCCGGCGGACGCCGGCGACTATGTAGGATGCCTGTAGAGCGAAATTCGCTCGGACAAAACCTCATAACGCCGACCAAATGAACGCCAAGGAAAGTCCCGCTAATGTCCACCTATGAAAATCGCCTCAAGGCCCTCCGCGAAGAGCTTGCCGCACGCAAGCTCGCCGGATTCGTCGTGCCGCTGACCGACGAGCATATGAGCGAATATGTCGGCGCCTATGCGCAGCGGCTTGCCTGGCTGACGGGCTTTCAGGGTTCGGCGGGTTCGGCGGTGGTAATGCCCGAGGAAGCCGCGATTTTTACCGATGGCCGCTATACGCTGCAAGTGCGCGAGCAGGTCGATGGCGATCACTATGAATATGTCTCGATTCCGGGCACGAGCATTTCCGGCTGGCTCGGCGCGCATGCCGATAACGGCGCGCGAATCGGGTACGACCCTTGGCTTCACACACGCCAATGGGTTGAAACGGCGCAAAAAACGCTGGCCGAAAAGGGTGCCGAGCTCGTCGCCGTCGACACCAATCCGATCGACGCGATCTGGCCGGACAAGCCCGCGCCGTCCGGCGCGCGGCTGATCGTTCACAGCGACGAGGATGCGGGTCGATCCTCGGCCCAAAAGCGCCAGGACATGGCCGAATGGCTGAGCGGCAAGAATGCCGATGCCGCCGTGCTCGCGGCACTCGATTCGATTGCATGGACCTTCAACATCCGCGGCGCCGACGTCGATCATATGCCGGTCGCGCTCGCTTATGCGCTGGTCAACCGCGACGGCACCGCCGATCTCTTCGTCGATCCGGGCAAGATGAGCCCCGAGGTCGCGCAGCATCTCGGCAATGGCGTGCGCGTCCATCCGCGCGACGCCTTTGAAGGCGCGCTCGCCGATATGAAGGGCAAAACCGTCGTTGCCGATCCGGGCAGCGCGGTCGCCGCGATCTTTCAGGCGCTTGACGATGGCGGCGCGAAGATTCTTGCCGAACGCGAGCCCGCAGTGCTCCCCAAGGCGATCAAGAATCCCGCCGAAATTTCCGGCCATCGCGCCGCGCAGGAACGCGACGGCGCGGCGTTGACGCGCTTCCTCCACTGGCTCTCGCTCGAAGCGCCCCAGGGCGGCGTCACCGAAATGTCGGCGGCGAAGAAGCTGCGGGAATTCCGCGAGCAGAGCGGCCTGCTCCGCGATCTTTCGTTCGATACGATCTCCGGTGCGGGGCCGCACGCCGCGATCCCGCATTATCGCGTTACCGAGGAATCCAGCATTCCGCTCGATATGGACCGGATCTACCTCGTCGATTCGGGCGGGCAATATGCCGACGGCACGACCGATGTGACGCGCACCGTGATCGTCGGCACGCCGACAGCAGAGATGCGCGACCGTTTCACACGCGTCCTGAAGGGCCATATCGCGCTCGCCACCGCGGTCTTCCCCAAGGACACACGCGGCAGCCAGCTCGATGCCTTCGCGCGGCAATATCTTTGGGCGGCGGGCCTCGATTACGGCCATGGCACCGGCCATGGCGTCGGCAGCTATCTCGGCGTTCATGAGGGGCCGCAGCGGATCAGCGCGGCCAA
>CAYQVL010000099.1:0-6575 GCA_964420825.1 uncultured Sphingomonadaceae bacterium | reverse complement strand
CATGTGCCACGCACATCGCGGCCATGGCGCATTCGTTGACGGCAAACGCATCGCAGCCAAAGGCACCGGCGAGAACCTCCCGGTCACAGCGCTTGGCATGCACTTCCTTGCTATAGAACGCCGCGCCGATCTCGAGGCCCGCGCAAAGGGCAAGCTCGTCATCGTCCCGATTCCACGCTGCGCGGGCGAACAATATCCGCGGCTAGCGCTTGGCCAGAATGACATTTCATTATTCGAACGCGCGCTGCCCTATGACCACGCACCCGGCGCGCTATTTCTGGCCGAAGCTGGCGGCAAGACGGCGCGGCCCGACGGTAGCGCCTATTGCCTGTCCGACCGGCGTCCGGGTCTGCTTTCGGCGGCCAGCCCAGCGTTATGGGACCTTGCCGCCGGAATTCTGTTTGGGTGAAGCCTCGATCGAAAGGCTGGTGCGCCCGGCAGGATTCGAACCTGCGGCCCCCAGATTAGGAATCTGGTGCTCTATCCGACTGAGCTACGGGCGCATCGCATATGATTTGACGCAGCGCTGGTTACGCGTGGCGCCATGGGCGGTCAATTGTCCGACTTGGGTGGGCGAACGGGGAGCGGCAGCGGCGACACCGGTACGCCGTCGTCGAGCAACGCCTTGGCGTCTTTGAGCGATGTTTCGCCGTGGATCGGGCTGTGGCTTTCATCGCCCTCGTGCATCGCGCGAGCACGATGGGCGAAATCCTTGCCGACATAGTTCGACTTTTCGAGCATCTTGGCCTGTTCCTTGGCGAGCTTGCCGAGTAGTTCCTTGACCCGCGCCGGCGCTTGTTCGCCACTCGCCACCGCGATCTCGGTAGACGGCGAAGCCAGCGAAGCACGATTGCCTTTGACGCCGACAGCCGGGGCCATCACCGCCTTCACGACCGCATCGTCTCCACAGATCGGGCAGGCGACGAGGCCGCGAGCGCGTTGATCCTCATAGTCCGCGTTCGATCCGAACCACGCTTCGAAGACATGGCCCGAAGTGATACATTTGAGATCGAACACGATCATGGCGCGGTTGTCGCCGTGCCGATCTGCCGCCGGTGCGCGAGCACGGGAATGCGCCGCCTGACGTCGGAGACAGTGTCGAGGTCGATTTCGGCGAAGCCGAGACCGTTTTGCTGCTCCATATCGAGCAAGACCTTTCCCCAAGGATCGACCACAAGCGAATGGCCATAGGTTTCGCGGCCATCTTCATGGCTTCCACATTGCGCAGCGGCGATCACGAAGGCGGCCGATTCGATCGCCCGGGCGCGGAGCAGGATGTGCCAATGCGCCTTGCCCGTCGGCACGGTAAACGCCGATGGCACGCTGAGCAGCGTCGCCCCGCCATCGCCGAGCGCCTGATAGAGCCGCGGAAAGCGCAGATCGTAGCAAACCGACAGGCCCAACGCGCCCAGCGGCGTCGCAACGACCACGGCCGCCCCGCCGGCATCGTAAACCGCCGATTCACGCCAGCTTTCGCCGGTATCGAGATCGACGTCGAACAGATGGATTTTGTCGTAACGCGCGCGGATCGCGCCGATTTCATCGATCACGAAGCCGCGATTGACGAGCCGTTTGCTATCTTTGCCGGCGCGCAATGCCAGCGAACCGAGATGCACCCAGATGCGCTGCTCGGCGGCGGCAGCGCGGACTATGGCCAGCACCGCGTCCTCGTCCTCGATTTTCAGATGCGCAGCCGCGCGTGTGCGATCGCGATCGAGCAACCCGCTCATCTCGGGGGTGAACAGCATGGCCGCACCGCCCGCCTTCGCCCCTGCGACCGCATCGACGAGCGCCCGGCGATTGGCCTCGGGATCGATCCCCGATCGCATCTGGAAAAGCGCGATACGCATCGATTGCCCGATCAGGTCGCGAGCAAGGCGTCGAGTTCGCCCGCCGCGTCGAGCGCGGCCAGGTCGTCCGATCCACCGATATGGCGGCCGTCGATAAAGATTTGTGGAACCGTTCGGCGGCCGTTGGCGCGCGCGAGCATTTCCTCGCGCCTGGCCGCGCTCATCGTGATGTCGAATTCCTCGACTTGGGCGCCCTTATTTGCGAGCAGGTGCTTGGCGCGCCAACAATAGCCGCACAGAAATTTGGTGTAGATTTCGACTTTCGCCATCGGTTTCATCCTTCTTGCGCCAATGTGTAAACTGCGCCGAAGCCCGTCAATAGGCGTCCGCCTCGCCGCGCGATACCCGCGCCCAACAGCGGACATGGACTTCGCGTGCGCCGTGCCGCCTGAGCGCCTTCGCGCATGCCCGCGTCGTCGCCCCGCTTGTATAGACGTCGTCGACGAGCAAAATTCTTCGGTTCTTGATCGCCGCGCGTTGTTCTTTCGGCACCACGAAGACCCCGCGCACCGCCTTGGCGCGCGCACTTGCGCCCATACCGCGCAAATAGGGCGTTGCCCGCGTGCGTTCCAGAGCGTGCAGACACAGCCGCTCGGAATCCGCGCCGGCCAGCGCGCGCGCAATCAGCGCCGCCTGATTGTATCCTCGCCGCCAGATCCGCGCGCGATGCAGCGGCACCGGCACGATCAACACATCGTCGAGCCCCGTCATATGCCGCGCCATGGTTTGCGCGATCAGCCGGGCGAGCCCGATCCGGCCGCCATATTTAAGCCGCAGCGCGATCGTACGTGCGATATCGCCATAGGCGACCGCTGCCCGCATCGTCGTAAATGGCGGCGGTTCGGCAAGGCAGGACGCACAGAGTTCGCCGCTATCGCGCGGCGCCATCGCCGGATCCCCGCAACAAGGACATCCAGCAGTGAGGTGATCGAGCCGGCTCCAGCAATCGATGCAAAACCGGGCGTCATCTTCGACAATCACGCCGCAAGCGGGGCAACGTGGAGGTAACGCAAAGCGCACGACAGGCGTCATTCCGGCCCGCAATAGAGATAGCGACAATGCCATGCCGGAACTTGTCCCGCAGCTTGGACGCGGGCACAAGCCCCGGCGATGGATGTTCGCGAACCCTTTGATCGAAGGCTGCGCCGCTTGCGCCGCGACCGCGCCTTCGCGCGATGGGCCGATCATGCTTTCCTCCAGCACCATATCGCCGCGGAACTCGTCGATCGGCTCGATGGCGTGACGCGCGATTTTTCACGCGCTTTGATACTCGGCAATGGTGGCGTCGCGCTGCGCAAGGCGCTTGAAGGTCGCGGCATCGCCACGATGACAGTCGATGCAGGATTGCGCTTTGCGGCGGCCGAAGGCGGCGTCCAGGGCGACGAAGACAGGCTGCCGTTTCGCGACGCGAGCTTTGACCTGGTAATCTCTCCGGGCACGCTCGATACCGTCAACGACCTCCCCGGCGCGCTCGCGCTGGTTCGCCGCTGCTTGCTTCCCGACGGCCTGCTGCTCGCCGGGTTTGTCGGCGCGGGCAGCTTGCCTGTATTGCGGCAGGCGATGCTCGACGCCGATATGGCGAACGGCGGCGCGCGGGCGCGCATCCATCCCCAGATAGACGTTCGGGCGGCAGGCGATCTGCTTGCTCGCGCGGGATTTGCATTGCCGGTGGCGGATAGCGAGCGGCTCGCAGTGCGCTACGCGCATTTTCCCGGACTGGTCGCCGATCTAAGAGGATCGGCCAATACCAATCTGCTCGGCGCGGCGCCGCTATCGCGAGACGCTTTTGCCGGAGCGAGCGCCTCGTTCGAAGCAGCGGCCGAAAACGGGCGCACGACCGAGATTTTCGAAATAGTGTTCATGACCGGCTGGTCGCCGTCGCCCGATCAACCAATAGCGGCTCGACGGGGCAGCGGCACGGCTTCGCTCGCCGATGCGCTGCGATCGAAAGCTTAGAGCAGCGCCTCGATCAATGCGATCAGCGGTTTATCGGCAGGCGGCATGGCGAGCGCGTGAAGCTCGCGCGGATACGCCCATTTGAGCGCTTCGGCATCGAGCGGTCGGGCAATTCCCTGCCATTTGCGGCAGACATAAAGCAACAATAGCAAGTGCCGGTCACCTAGACTCTCGCTGGCGAAGGTCGCCGGCGCCAAGCACGAAGCATGGGTCTCGATCCCCAGCTCCTCATGCAATTCACGAATCAGCGCATCTTCGGGCTTTTCACCGTCTTCGCATTTGCCCCCCGGAAACTCCCACAGCCCGGCCATCGAGCGATCGGGCGATCGTTTCTGCACAAGCACTCGGCCATCGCGATCGATCAATGCCGCGGCGGTCACGAACAATATGGTGCCATTCATCGGCGGCTTATCTCTTTCTTAAACAGAAAATGCGAGGGAGAAACGGGATATGGAATTGGGAGTTTGGCGCCATGAACAGACGTTTGCGGCAATTCGCGCGCAATACCAAGGGCGCGACGGCAATCGAATATGGTTTGATCGTCTCGCTGATCGTGCTCGCCATGGTCGGCGCGCTGACTCTGGTTGCCAATTCGACGATCGGCATGTGGAACGACGTTTCGGAAAACGTCACCGAAGCCGGCCGATCTTGAGCCGCGCGAAGCCGCGTCCGAGCAAGCCGATTCCAAGTTAACGTGCCGCCAACTTCCAACTTTAAGGGTTTTTCAAGACCTCTCGCCTAATGTTCGGGAGCCGGTCCGAAATGGATCGGCGGGGTAATGGAAACCTGCTTTGGAACTCAAGGAGACCTGAAATGAAATTCTTCCGTAACATGCTGAAAGACAGCAAGGGCGCGACCGCCATCGAATATGGCCTGATCGCCGCTCTCATCGCCGTTGCCGCGATTACCGCCATGACCACTCTCGGCCAGAATCTCAGCACGACCTTCAATAACGTTTCGGACCAGCTCTAAGCTCAACCGTTTCGAAAACAGAAACGGGCGGCGGGTTTCTCGCCGCCCGTTTTCTTTTGCGCAAAGCCGGCCGCCTAGCGGTTGCCGTACACCACGAGCTTGACGCGCTGCCCGGCGCGAAGCTGATCGCTCGCACCCATGGCGTTGAGAACCCGGAAGCGGGCTTCCTGACCCGTTTGATAGGCCATCCGCGACGCCAGCCGTCCGATCGTATCGCCGCTCTGGACCGTCACGACATCGATCACGCGCGGACGGATCGCGGCCGCTTCGCCGGCCGATAGCCGCGTCAGCGAATTGAGCATCGACGCGAATGGGCCGCCGCCCTGCCCCGCGCGCGTGATCGTCACGAAATGATATTTGGTGTTGCCGCCGAAGTCATAGGCGGTGACGGTTACATCGACCTGATTCTGCCCGCTGGCGACCCGCGCCGTGGACTGCGCCACGGGCATTCCGTTGATCGTGCCGCCGCGAGCGGCGCTATGCGAAATGCTCTGTCCTTGCCCCGCCAGGCCCTGAAAAACCTGATCGATATGGGCTGCGAGGCTGGTCGAATTACCGCCACCGAATTGCGCCTGTCCGGCGTCGCCCGAAATGACCACGGCGGTCGTACCGTTTTGGATCGTATAGCCTTGCGGAACGGTGAACCGGAGGCGCAAATCGGGATGGCTGAATGTCTGTCCTTCGACGACGCCCTGGCTTGGGTCGTCGTCGTAGAGCATGCCGTCGATCGCATTGAGAAACGCCTCGCGATTACGCTCTCCCGCGCCCGGTGTCGCGCCGCGCCGGCTCGCTTCGCTGCGCGCCCGCGCAACGCGTGCGCCCGGGTCTGGATGGGTGCTTGCCCATTCGGGGAGCGAGCGTGCGTCGCGCCCCGAAAGCTGCGCGTCGAGCTCGGTTTGCGCGGCTAGCAGCGCAAGCATGTCGGCCGAAGCGAAGGGATCGTAACCAGCTCCCGCCAGATAGGTGATTCCCAATTCGTCGGCTTGATACTCCTGCTCGCGTGAAAATCGCAGCGTATAAATCTGGGCCGCCTGTCCCGCCAAATTGGCGAGCTCGCCGCTGCCGGTCAGCAAGCCGAGCCCGGCCGCCAGAATTTGCGTGACCGTATTCGTGCTGCTGCGGCGCGAGGAATGGCGCGCGGCGACGTGGCCGACCTCATGCCCCATAACCGAGGCCAGTTCGGCCTCGTCGTTCATCAACCCGACGAGATTGCGCGTGATATAGATATAGCCGCCGGGCAGGGCGAAGGCGTTCTCGACGGGTGAGTTGAGCAGGCTCACGGTGAAATCGCGCTGCGCATTCGAAAGCCCAGACTGCACGGCGATCCGCTGCCCGACGCGCACGACATAAGCGCTTTGCGGCCCCGAATAGGCACCGCCAAATTGCTGCAGGAGCTGGGGATGCGCCTGCGCGCCCTGCTGCTGCTCGCTTGCCGAAACTGCCCCGCCCGGTTCCGGCGTCCCGATTCCGGGAAGCGCGGCGCAGCCCGTCGCAACAACGAATGCGGAAGCGGTAAGCAACAGGCGGAACTTCATCGAATCTCTCCCAAAGTCATATTGGTTACGCAACGACTAACCGTGAAGTCTGGGAAGAGTTCCGTCTGGCGCCTATTTTCCCATATCGAGAAACTTGTTGCGGCGTTTGCGGCGCAGCGTCTCGGGGTCGACGCCATCGAGGCGCGCCAGTTCTTCGCCGATGGCCTTGCCGAGCGATGCGATCGCCAAATCGGGCTCACGATGCGCGCCGCCGGCCGGTTCGGGAACGACATGATCGACTATGCCGAGCTTCTTGAGTTCC
>CAYQVL010000098.1:0-6605 GCA_964420825.1 uncultured Sphingomonadaceae bacterium | reverse complement strand
GTCGAGCAGACGCAGGATTTCACGTGAAAAGACCAGCGCGTCGTCATAGCCGCGATCGGCGGCGTGGTGCTTGGAGAGCGTGCAGATCATGTAGAGCCCGGCGGCCTTGGCATCGACCGGCGCGCTATAGGGCGCGGGACGGCGCCACGGGGCGATAGCGAGGCGGATGCCCTTGTTCTTGTCGGCGAAATAATCGCCCCATTCCCAGGCGGCGATGGCGACATGGGTTTTGGTGTGCTGCGCGGCGACGCCCATCTGCTCGGGTCCGCGCCAGGCGACGGGGCGGACATAGGCGTCGGTGAGGCGGTTGGCGGCGAGAACCTGATTGCAGGCGGCGTCGATCTCCGCGACGCTATAGGGCATGCTCATGCCGAGAATCCCGGCCGATTTGTGGAGCCGGGTGCTGTGCCGCGTCAGTTCGAAAATCTCGCCGCCATAGGCGCGCTGACCCTCGAAGACGCTTGAGGCATAGTGCATCGCATGGGTGAGGATATGGACGTTGGCGTCGCGCCAGTCGACAAGCTTGCCGTCGAACCAGATCTTGCCGTCGCGATCGTCATAGGGTTGGATTTCGGACATTTGCGAGCATCGCCTTTCGGATAAGCACGGGTGAGATATTGCGCCCGATTAGGCGCGCTGCCAAAACGGGTCAACATGGCGACCCTTCCCCCTTCCGCATCCCCGCTGTTTCTCCGCGAGGCCGAGATACGGCGCGGCATCGAATTGCTGCTTTTCGGCCATGGCGAGTTGATGCGCAGCGCCGACGCGGCGCTCGAAAGCGCCGGGCTGGGGCGGGCGCACCAGCGGACATTGTATTTTATCGCGCGTAAGCCGGGGCTCGCGGTCGGCGAGCTGATCGCGCTGCTCGGCATCACCAAGCAATCGCTCGGCCGGGTGCTCGGCGAACTCGAGGAACGCGGGCTGCTGAAACGCGAAGCGGGGCGACATGATCGGCGGCAGGTGCTGCTGCGGCTGACCGAAGCCGGCGCGGCGCTCGAGGGCGAGCTGTTCGCGGCGCTGCGCACGGCGATGGTCGAGGCCTATAGCGAGGCCGGGCCCGGCGCGGTCGGCGGCTTCTGGACGGTGCTCGAGGGGCTATTGCCCGAGGGGGCGAAGGCGCGCGCGGCGGATTTGACGCGGCGCGATGGCTGACGCCTAACCCCTAACCCCGCGCTTCCTCGGCCATTTGCTCGTTGCGGCGCTTGGCGGCGGCGAGGGTTTGCTTAAGCAGCATTTCGAGCGCGCCATCGGCGTCGAGCACATCGAGACCCTTGCGCGTCGATCCGCCGGGACTGGCGACTCGATCGGCGAGCGCGCCGGGGGCTTCGTCCGACGCCGCGGCGAGCGCCGCGCCGCCTTCGACGGTCGCCACGGCCAGCCGCAGCGCCTGCGCGGGATCGAGACCGAGCGCCGCACCAGCCTCGGCGAGCGCATCGATGAAGCGAAAGAGAAACGCCGGACCGCTGCCCGAAAGCGCGGTGACGACATTGAACAGCGCCTCGTCAGCGACCCATTCGGCGAGGCCGAGGCGCGCCATCAGCGCTTCGACGGTGCGCGACGCTTCGCCGCCGAAATCGTCGGCGATCAGGCCCACGGCACCCTTGCGGATGGCGACCGGCGTGTTCGGCATCGCGCGGATAATCGCGCGCGCATCGGGGAAGGCTGCGCGCAAGGTTTCAAGATCGACGCCAGCGAGGATCGAAACGATGGTCGTGCGCGCGCCGACCAGCGGCGCCATCGCCGGCGCGATGTCGCCCAGCATATAGGGCTTGAAGCCGAGCTGGACGATCGCGTCGCCAAAGGGTTGTCCGGGAAAGTCGCGCCGGACCGGTACATCGTCCGCGACGGGCTTGCCGCTTGGCCGCACGACGGTGAAGCGCTCGGCGGCGATCCCGCCGGCGAGCCAGCCCTTGAGCATCGCCCCGGCCATATTGCCGCAGCCGATCAGCCAGACCCGACGTTCGGCCATCGCCGGCTAGGCCTCGCCCGCGGTATCGACGAGCGCGGCGTCGATCGCTTCCTGGGGCGACTTGTCGCCCCAGAGCACGAACTGGAATACCGGATAGAAGCGTTCGCATTCGTCGAGCGCGGCCTCGATCAATGTCTCGGCCTGTTCGAGCGTGAGGCCGGCGCCGCTCGACATGTCGAGCAAGGCGGCATGGCGGAAGAGGATCATTCCCGACGCCGCCCACATCTCGAAATGGCCGATCCAGAGCTGCTCGTTGACCAGGCCGAAGGTCTCGTAGACGAGCGCGCGCTTTTCGTCGGGGACGCGGACATCGGGAAGCGCGAGGAATTGCAGGACGCGATCCTCGGCGCGCCAGACCGCGCGCAGCTCGTACTGCGTCCAGCTGCCCTTGACCGCGGCGACGATCTCCTCATCGCCATTGCGCTCGGATTGCCATCCATGCGCGGCGAAATAGTCTTCGAGCACGTCGAGCGGGGCGCTCGCCAGACCCTGTTCGTCATATTCGTCGAGATTCATGCGATGCGCGCCCCGTGTACCATATTGAGCGCCGAGGTGAATCATCGGCTAACCATGCGCAACCAAGCCGCCCAAAAAGCTGTGGACGGGGCTTTGGGCGCGAACGCGTTAGCTCTTCTTCGAAGCGGTTGTCTTTTTGGTGGATTTTACCGCCGGTTTAGCGCCGCCGGCTCCTTCGAGCGCGTCGACACGCGCTTTCAGTGCGTCGGCCTCGTCGCGGGCGGCCGCCGCCATCGCCTTGACCGCATCGAACTCCTCGCGGCTGACGAAATCCATACCGCCGACGAATTCGCGCGCCTTTTCGCGGACCGAAGCCTCGGCTTCACGCCCGACGCCGGCGAGCGTGCCCGCGGCGCTGTTCACCATTTTCACGAAATCGTCGATAATCTTGTTCTGGGTCTGCATGGGATATCTCCTCAGCCGGTTGGGCGTGCTATAGCGCTAATACAGTCATATTTGGGTGCTCGTCGCGCCCACGACAAGGGTTTCGGCATCCGGATTCAACCGGTCGACCTGAAAATTGAGCAAGAGCGCAAAACACAGCCAGGCAAGATAGGGTGCCATCAGCCAGGCGGCGGCCGGACGGATCCGGGCGAACAGATAGGTCGTGCCGGCGGCGAGCAAGAAAATAGCCGCCAGCCAGAGCAGCGCCGCGCTGACCTGGTGCATGCCGAAGAACAGTGGCGACCAGAGCAGATTGGCGACAAGCTGGGCGACGAACAGCGCGATCGCCAGACCGCGCCCGCGCGACCCGCGCGCATGGAGGATCATCGCCAACGCGAGGCCCATCATCACATAGAGGATCGGCCAGACGATCCCGAACAGATAGCCGGGCGGTTGAAAGATCGGTTTTTCGAGCGCGCGATACCAGCCGGTCTCGCTTGATCCGGCGAGCATTCCCGACAGAGAGCCGAGCAGGACGACGAGCGGCACGACGACCAAAGCCCAGCGCAAGAACGACATGCGCAACTGTCCCTTGGTGGCGATGCCGACCATATGATGCTCCCTTCACGTTTCGGGTTTTACCCGATAGCCTTAATGCGCGGCGCTTTCCAACCGTTCCGCGCCGATCAGGAATTCGATATTGCCTTGCGGTCCCGTAATAGGACTTTGCGTCAGACCCGCGACGGCCCAGCCCTTTGCTTCGAGCCATGCACTTACCTCCGCGCAAACGCGATCGTGGATGGCGCTATCGCGTACGACGCCGCCCTTGCCGACCTCGCCGCGCCCTGCCTCGAATTGCGGCTTGATCAGGGCAATCAATTTTGCGTTCGCCGCGGCGAATTCAAGCGCGCGATCGAGCACCTTGGCGAGCGAAATGAAGCTGGCATCGCAGACGATGATATCGGCGGCCTGCGGGATATGCCCTTCGGTCAAATACCGCGCATTGGTCTGTTCAAGGACGACGACACGTTCGTCCCGCCGCAATGTCCAGGCAAGCTGATTGGTTCCCGAATCGACGGCATAGACACGCGCCGCGCCGTTGCTCAGCAGCACATCGGTGAAGCCGCCGGTCGAGCTGCCGACGTCGATCGCCACCGCGCCTTCGACGCTCCAGCCAAAGTGCGCCAGACCATGCGCAAGCTTGATCCCGCCGCGCGATACCCAAGGATGATCGCGGCCGCGCACCTCGAGCGGCGTATCGTCCTTGACCGGCTGCCCGGCTTTTTCGATCCGCGTTTCGCCCGAGAACACCTTGCCGGCGAGGATCAGTGCCTGCGCGCGGCTGCGGCTTTCGACGAGCCCGCGCTCGACAAGCGCCTGATCGGCACGGGTTTTGCTGGGCATGCTTGCTCCTTATCAAACTCTCCATAATCGGTTCGGGCCGAGCTTGTCGAAGCCCTGCGCTTCCTTTGCCGGGGTTGGAAGCGAAGAACAGTTCTTCAACAGGCTCGGGGCGAACGGCTGTGGGTGACCGCATTGCTTCCTTTGGCCAATTCCGCACAAGAGGCTCATGACTTTCCCCGTTGCCACCGATTACCGCCGCTGGGGCCGCAAACGCTTTCGCCACGGTCTCGACGAATTCATGGCGCTCGACCGGCTGACTTCGGGGCTTCACCTGATCGACTATGGCGCCGTCGAGCTCGGCCTGCTCGTCAACAACCGCGGAGCGCGCGCCACCTTTTACGGTTTTCACGCCGCGCAAAGCCCGGTGACGCGCCGCCCGTTACCCTATTTTCAGGGCCGCAAGGTCGCGCCCAAGCGGCTCAACACCGTGCTGGTGTCCGACCCTTCGCTCTACCTCCACGACGACGTGCGCGCCGGCTGGTTCCTCGGCAACAAATATTGCGACATGCGCACCGATTTTCCGGCGATCATGGACAAGCTCGACGCGCTGATGGGGGCCGAGCGGCGATTGCTATGGGGCAACAGCGCGGGCGGGACGGCGGCGCTCTTTTACGCGCGCGAACAGGATGTCAGCGTCGTGATGAACCCCCAGACCGTCCTCACCAACTTCACCTTCGGCCGCGTCCGGCCGTGGATGGACCATGGCTGGGACATCCCCGATCACGACCACGCCTGGTGGTTTACGGAAGAGATCGGCGACTTGCGGAAGAACCCGCCCAAGGGCCGCATCGTCTATTGCCAGAATATCAACGACGATCACGTCGAATTGCAGCTCAAACCGCTAGCCGAAACGCTAGGCGTCTCCACCGAGGCCGGAGACGAGGGCAGTTTCAAGCTGATCCTCGGCGATTGGGGCAAGGGGCATATTCCGCCGCCGGGCGCGGTGCAGGCAGCGATCGTGGGGGAGGAAGCGGAGGCGATGCTGGAGCAGGAGCGAGCCGGCTGGTTAGTGCGTCTATTGCGCCGCTGACAGTTTTATATACATGTATAGCATATTTGGAGAACCACGATGCTAGCCATTCGCCTTGACGCCGATCTCGAGAAACGATTGGCCGATCTTGCCCAAAAGACCGGCCGCACCAAGTCTTTCTACGCACGCGCCGCGATTGAGGAATATATTGAGGATCTGGAGGATTATTTCCTCGCCGAAAAGGCGATGAAGGATTTTGACCCCAAGAAAACGATTTCCATGGACCAGATGAAGCGCGAACTTGGCCTGGACGATTGAATTTGCTCAGCGGCCGCGAAGGGCGTTGCGCAAGCTCGACAGGCAGACGGCGGCGCAGATCATCGACGCGCTTGATGAGATCGCCCAACTCCCCGATCCGCGCGAACGCGGCAAACCGCTGACCGGGAAGTTTGCCGGACTATGGCGCTATCGGATCGGCAATTGGCGCGTGATTGCGAAGATCGAGGATAGCCGGCTGGTTTCCATCGTGATCGAGGTTGGGCATCGGCGGGAGATTTATCGGTAGGGCGACCCGTGTCTGTCGAACGAGGGCGACCGGCAATGCCGCGCTAGCGGGCAATCACGCCCGCTCCACCAGCTCCTCCACACCCGAGCTGTTGTGACGCAATGCCTTGAGCACAGTCTCGACGATCCCGTCGGCATCGAGACCCGCCTCAGCATATTGCTTCTCCGGCTTGTCCTGATCGATAAACGCATCGGGCAGCCGCATCGTCCGCAGTTTGAGACCCGCATCGGTCAGGCCTTCGTCGCTGGCCATCGTCAGGACGTGCGCGCCGAAACCGCCGACGCTGGCTTCCTCGATCGTGATCGCGACTTCGTGGCTGGTCAGCAGCTTGCGGATCAGTGCATTATCGAGCGGCTTGGCGAAGCGGAGGTCGGCGACGGTGGTCGACAGTCCCATCGCGTCGAGCCGCTCAGCGGCTTTTTTCGCTTCTTCGAGCCGCGCGCCGAGCGAGAGGATCGCGACCTTCTTGCCTTCGCGAACGACGCGGCCCTTGCCGATTTCGAGCAGCTCGGGCGTCTCGGGCAGCGCGACGCCGGTCCCCGCGCCGCGCGGATAGCGGACGGCGATCGGCCCGCTGTCATGCACGGCCATGGTGTGGACCATATTGGTCAGTTCGGCCTCGTCCGCGGCCGCCATCACAACGAAATTGGGCAAGGTGCACAAATAGGCGAGGTCGAAGCTCCCGGCATGCGTCTGGCCGTCGGCACCGACAAGGCCGGCGCGGTCCATCGCGAAGCGCACGGGCAGGTTCTGGATCGCGACGTCGTGGACGACCTGGTCGTAGGCGCGCTGGAGGA
>CAYQVL010000097.1:0-6651 GCA_964420825.1 uncultured Sphingomonadaceae bacterium | reverse complement strand
CCATCGGCCACCATCCAAAGCCAGAAGGTGTTCATGCCGCGATAGGGCGTTCCGCAGCTCCGCAACGGCCGCGAGACAGGTACACCGCGCCATGGCTTGACCCAGGGTTTGGTACCTTGCTCAAGTTTTTCGATGATAGCGGCGGTGATGCGCTCGGCAGGCGAGGTCGAAGCACTGCGGCGATACTTGGTCATGGGAGGTCTCCTGAGCGCCGGAACGGGCATGTCCCGGCTCAGGAAGAGCAAAGCTCCCTCACCTCTCGTTTAATGATCGCCGCTTTCGCCCCGACATCGGAAGTTCGGCCTGGGGCTTTGAAATCGTGAAAGCTGCCGTTCGCTTGGCGTCAGTCGCCGCGGCCGTCGCGTGGAGCCCATGGTTTCGTGCATTGATCATTCGGAATGCTTCGGTAGATTCGAGGAGAAAGGAGGTTCTGTATGACCGAACAAGTTGTATTTACAGACCATCCTGAGGTGCGAGATACCGACGACGAAAACGTCGTTGAGCTCATCTTCTACACCCAGCACCGAATGGGCGGCTCAAGCAAAGCATCAATGCTAGTACCGCGAAGTCTTGCAGGGGAAAATTGGACAATTGAGCGTGTCAGGACGGCCGGTGCCACAGCTTGCACCAAATTAGGGGGCGGAGGAGCGATGTCCGTCACCATCTCGGATGGCTGGTGACCGCAGATGATATATGCCCAGATAGCCGTCGTGGGATATTGAGAAGCAAATGACGATAACGCTTGCTTGGGAACGACGTCTCGCGAGCTATTCGGAGATCATATTTTGCTCCGATAGTCGCCTCACAGGCGGTGGCAACATCGACGTCTGCCAAAAAGTATTTCCGCTGCCGCGCGAGGACGGCGGCATTGGATTCTGCGGAAGCACGCTGATCGCCTATCCGATCATCAATCAGTTCATTTCGTATGTGAAAAACTACAAGAAAAATGTTGATCGCGCATTGGATGGCTCGGAGCTTCCGCGCCGGTTTGCGGGACTGGCGAATAGATTCCTCGAATCCTATGTCGATGCCGTCGATTTGGAACGCGAACTGCTTGAGACCACGTTTCTCATAGGGTGCTTCTCGTGGCGCCTCGGTCGACCGATCATTAACAAGATCGTTTTTGACAACGGCCCGAAGCAATACGTCGCGGCCAACTCCCCCTTCCCGAAACCTAAAAGCGCCAGCCTACATAAAGGGGCGAAGCAATTCGGAATGATCGGTGATATCGCACACCTCTACTTCGAGGAGCTCGGGCGCCATATCAATTTCGCGAACGCGACGCGGCTCGACATGGAGCCTTTTAGCGCTCTCGCGAGCATGCTGGGAGACCCTGAGTTTTCCGATCGGCGAGGCGCTCATAGCGGAGTGATTGGTGGCGCGCCGCAAATGTTGAAGGTCTATCCCTTTTTCCGAACTGTAGAGTTTGGCGTTCACTGGCCTGACCGCGCGTCAGGAAAGTTGTTTCTGAACGGACGCGAGGTATTCGACTTCGAGAAAATTCAGCTTCCTCAAATTGATGCGCGGACACTGGAGGTTCGCTATCCGCTTGAGGATCTTGCGCACGCGTCCGAGCTCGCCTTGCCAGCGGAGGATATCGAGCTTGCCGCGATCGGTTCGATGGAAAGCAGACACCACGTCGCGGCCGGTAGAGGCAAACCTACAACGAAGTAGTCATATTTCATTGCTCACTTAGCGCGAAAGAAAATTGCGCCTTTTGTTTCGGTAATGCCCTTCTAAAGTATTCGCGTGAGCGCAGGCTCACCTGTGATGCTGAAGGTTCTTCGATTGTTGCGATCTCGCCTATGACCCTGACACTTGTCCCAATCGACCATGGCGAACTTTGCCACGGCTGGGCATGGACTGTTGATGATGAGGATGTGCTCGCAGAGCGCGTCGCCCGCGTCGTCTTGGGCCAATATCGTCATGTCGCGAAAATCTTGAACGGCGCCGGCGTACCTGGACCGGCCGCCAATGCCGAGCAGGCTAATGCCGCCATCAAACAGCTGACGCTCGCTGAGGGAGCAGATCCTTGGCACCGTGACGGTTGGCTATTCCAGACCATCTCATGGATCGCGGCCCACCAGCAACCGTCGGCCTCGCTTACGCGCATGCCGCACATCCGCAAGGCCGATAAAGGGTTTGACGGGATGCAACTGGAATTGAACGACGCCGGTACCGCGATCACCGCCGTCGTCGTCTTCGAGGACAAGGCGACCGACAACGCACGTGACACCATCCGTGATGATGTCTGGCCAGGCATCGTCGCACTGGAGAAGGGCGAGCGGCTGAACGAGCTAGGCCAGGAGGTTAGCGGCATGCTAGACGCGCGCGCTGCCGCCGACCCCGAATTCGACCTCGATTCCGCAATCGCAAACACGCTCTGGCATGATGCCCGCCGCTATCGCGTGAGCATCACGATCGGCGACACGCACAATGATGTTTCGGCACGTGCCAAGCTGTTCAAGGGATTTGATGAAAGCGCGCCTGGAACAGCCGCGCGCCGTCGCGCCGACACCATCTATCTCCCTACTCTGCGAAACTGGATGGCCGGCTTCTCTGCCCGCGTAATCATCAAAATCAAAGCCATCGCCAATGTTTGATCCGATTACAGCTGAATTGATCCGCGCGGCGCCGCCGCTCGAAGGGCTCGACCTCGACAATCTTCCCAAGCGGCTAACCGAAGCTTTTGCTGATATTGTCTCAGCGCGCATTCGGCTGCGCGGCGGGTCGGCGGACGCCGAAGACGAAGCGCTAGTCGCAACCGTGACCGAGCTGCGCCGTATCGCCGCTGCGCACGAAGCCTATGCTGCCTTGTTGCCTGATCGCGAAAACCGGTCTTCAGCCGCCTTCGTCGCAGCCTCGGCGCATCAGGCGATCTCACTGGCGCTACGGAAGGCGCAAGCGACCAGCCATGTGGACATGGCAGCGGTAAGTTCTGACGTCTGCGCAACCTTGTTGTTTCTGCTGGCGGAAGCTCATGCAGATGCCTCCGAAGCCGCCAAACGGATCGTGCCTGCAGTCGATGCGGGCCCGATCGAGCGAGCGCTACTCCTTGCGATCCGAAGCCTAGCGCAAGGCCGGCTGGGCGAGCTTGTCGCTAACGATGAGCCGGAAATCGATGCCGACGGCGACGATCTTGGCTTACGGGCGCTCGATGCGCTCCGATTGCTGCTTCTGCGCGGAGTAACCAACCTCGCGCGGCAGTTGCGTCTGCGCGTCGATCTCCTCCCCGAGGCCGGAGGTGTCGTCCCTGCGAGCGAGCTTTTCGCGCAAGTGCGGGGCTTGGCAAGCGAACCTATCGATGGTGCCGGCGTGGCGGGGGAGACACTGCTAAGCCTATATCCAGGTCCATTGCACCTAGCCAATCTACTGCTTGGGCTAGAGGGCGATCTACTCGGCACGGCGCTCAGCCGCATCCCGACGCCAGGCGGAGTTGACGATAACGGCTGGTGGCAAACGCTTCGCCGCATGGCCCGTCAGCGACCTTTTCTCTGGCGCAATCACCGCGAAGCCATCGAAAAGGGGTATCTCGAGCAAGGCGTCTCCTCTGCGATCAGCTTTCCGACTGGAGGCGGCAAGTCGACGCTTGCCGAGCTCAAGATCGCAACTGCGCTGCTTCGCGGCGAGCGTGTCATCTTCCTCGCACCCACTCATGCGCTGGTCGGGCAGACGCAGCGTGCGCTCAAGAGCACTTTCCAAGACTACAGCATTCTCGCCGATGTAGACGAGGATGTCGGTATCGGCGATGTCGTCATGCTTGGCGAAGTCACGGTCATGACACCCGAGCGTTGCCTCATGCTATTATCGGTTGATTCGGACGCCTTCGCCGATCTGGGTCTTATCGTCTTCGACGAGTGTCATCTGCTACACCCGCGAGAGGACGACCGTAGCCGACGCGGCCTCGATGCGATGCTCTCGATCCTCAATCTGACCCGTGTCGCGCCTTCGGCTGATCTGCTGCTCCTCTCGGCCATGATGAAAAATACGCAGGAGATCGCTGGATGGGTCGCCTACCTGACCGGGCGACAATGCCTCACGCTCGACCTAAGCTGGAAACCAACACGGCAGGTTCGTGGCTGCGTCGTCTACCCAGCTGAGCAAATCACTGCACTCAAAGATGTCCTTGCTCAAGCGCGCATCGACTATCCGGATCATAACCATCCGCCTGTCGGGGTGAAGAATGCGCTGCTCGCGCAGCCCTTCGGTCTATTCAGCCTGCTTCAGACTTGGTCGACCACCGACCGCAGTGACTATGCGCTGCTTCAATTGCTGGCCGATGGCAAGCTGCTGTCGAGCGGCCGGGCCAAGGGGGGAAACTGGTATCTCACTCCCAATGGTAACGAGACCAGCGGCGCAATCGCGGCCGCCGCGGCCAGTGCTGGCATGAAGACATTGGTGTTCGTGCAGACTACTGTCTTTTGCGAGAGCTGCGTCAAAAGGTACCCCGCGCGCGTAGCCGCCACCAAGATTGCACTCAACGAGGACGAGCAGAAATGGAGAACCCTCGCCGAGGAGGAAATGGGCGGAGCCAGCTATTGCTACATGAAACTTGCTGCGGACGGCACTCTGCGGATTGGGGCCGCCAGCCATCATGCGCTGCTGCTGCGCGAGGAGCGCGAGCTGCACGAAAGCCTGTTTCGCCGTCCTGACGGGATCAAAACGCTATTCGCAACCTCGACGCTTGCCCAAGGCATGAATCTGCCCAGTGAAGTCGTCATTATCTCCGGCGATAGCCGTTTCGATCCTCAGGCCGATAAGATGCAGAAGCTTGAGGCGCACGAATTGCTGAACGCTGCAGGGCGAGCGGGACGCGCCGGTGAAGGTGCGCAAGGTTTCGTCCTGCTTGTGCCGAGCAAGGTCATTGATTTCGACGATCAGAACAACCAGATCAACGGCCATTGGATGGACCTGCAGGCGATCTTCGAGCAGGCTGACCAATGCCTTGTCATTGAGGACCCGCTAAGAGCGGTGCTCGACCGCATTCACGAAGGGATCACTCATTCTGGCGCTTCTGCCTATCTCCTGAGCAAGCTGCCGTTGGCGGTCGTAGGCGCCGAACCTGATCCGGCAGCAGCGTTGCTAAACAGGAGCTTCAGCGCTTATCGTGCGCTTGTCGCCGGCGACACCGATTGGCTGAGCACCAGGGTTGAGTCGGCACTCGCCGCGCGAGCCGATCTTGATCTCCCAGAACCCGATCGCTGGATCGAGCAGGTCGCTGGCGCAACCGGACTCTCCGTCGCTTTGCTGCAGCAGATCGTTGAGCGGCTCGATTCCAGTGCCTTTACGGGTACTGCCTTGGAGGTTGTGATGGCGCTGCTCGACTGGCTCGACGCTCATCCCAGTCAGTTGCTCAGCCTAGTTCGGCCGGAAAGCTTGGAGGAGATGTTCGGCACTCCATACAAGAACCTGACCGATGATGAGGCTCGCGGAAAGCATGCGTTGTTCTGGCTGCGCAAGCTATGGCCGATATGGATGTCCGGGGTGCCGCTGTGCGAAATCGAGAAAGTATTTCTTGGGCGCACGACCAATCTCAAGCAGTGTAAGAATGCCCGCCATTTCGCGTTGCGGCTCGTGCCCGACCTTGCTTTTCTAGCGGGCATTCCCGGACGCCTGCTTGCGGCTCGGCTGCGCGCGGCGGAAGACGAGACACCCGTCCCTTCGGTTTTGGCGATGCTGAGCGGTATCGTCCGCGAAGGCTGCGACAGCCCTGACAGTCTCGCCGTACGCCTCCACTTGACACGCTCTGTTTCGCGCGTTGCCGCCCGCAAACATTATGACGCCATTCGCCAGCATATTCAGCCGGCCACTTCCGACGAGGGATTCGAAGATACTCTCGATCGGATCCGGCATGCTGAAATCGTCTCCAGCTTTACAAGCATAGATGATCTGGGTGGAGAAGCTTGAACGTACAGATACGTGTGTGCGCACGTCAGAATCTGTTTAAGTCTAGCCAATAGCTGACAGTCAGCAAACGGCCCAGAACTTGACATGGAAAAAGGCGGCCCGTCCCGAGAGGGACGGGTCGCCTGCCGAGTGACCTGGACCTGTCAGGAGGGGTCAGGCAGCCTGCTCGGCAATCTCGTCAGTTTCTTTGGCGTTGACCGCCTCGTCTCCTTCGTGGTCAGCCAATTCGACTTCTTCGGAACCGGCAAAACGCATGATCGGCGGAACCCAAGCCTGCGCCCGCTCCTTGACGTCGGCCTCGCCGATGAAATTGCCGGAGAAGATGCGCTCGGCTGCACTCGCAAGCTCAGTCTTCTTCGATGCGGCATAACGACTGACCAGTTCGGGACCGCCTGCAGCATCGAGCGCTTCGAGCGTGCGCGCCTTGGCCACCCGGTCGAAGTAGTTGTTCGCCGTGGGACGCCACCAATGCGCGGTCTCGATTTCGAGCAGCGAGCCGAGCGCCTCGTGCAGCGGTACCGAGCGCTCGCCTTCGCAAGCAAGGCTGGCAATCAGAGTGCGCGAGACGACATGACCAAGCCAGGCCGAGCGCGCCTCGTCGGACAGCGCCCGGAGCCTCGCAAACCGCTCCACTTCGTTCTCGCCAGCACGCCAGCTTTCATCGAGCGAGCCTGCGAATTCGGCCAGAGCTGGACTTGTAACGGTTTTGCGCCGGTCACCTGAGCGTTTAAAGCTCGCATTAGG
>CAYQVL010000096.1:0-6726 GCA_964420825.1 uncultured Sphingomonadaceae bacterium | reverse complement strand
AAGGCGCCTGCCAGTTCCTCTTCCTCCAGGGCAACGAACCGTGCGAAACAAGCTATGCCGACCGCGCGGGCAAATATATGCGCCAGCAGGGCGTGACTTTGCCCAAACTTTAGGCCGGCGGAGAGCCTTCTAGCGCGCGCCTACCTGGACCCGCGCACGCAGCGCCCGGTCGGCAAGCTGATGCGACGAGACCGGCGAACCGTCGTACGTTTCGAGGATAACCTCATCGCCCGCGAGCACCTGTTCATAGAGCAAGGATGCGCGGACGGAACGCTGCGTCGCCGCCATTACAGTGGCCAGGTTGAGCATCGCCGAAACGTCTTGGCCATTCGCGTCGAGACGACGCACGAGACGATCTTCGGCGGCGGCATAATCGCCGCGGACAATAGCATCGGCCGCATAGCGATCATAACCACCGGCACTCGACTCCTGATAGGGTACGCCCGCCGTTGCTATTCCGGGCAATGCGCAAATCGCCGTCAACAAAACCATCCTCATCGGCTCATCTCCCGTTACGGTTTGATGACGGTGATATTACAGTTTTATGACTCCTGTGTAAAGTTGGCGACAAACGGGCTTTGGCGACCTCAGCCGAGATCGCCGCGCGGCGGGTAATCCTTGTCGTGAATGAAATCGAGCGCGCCGACAAGATCTCCGAAGTCAGGGCGGGTGAACGGCATCGACTGGATCGAAGCGGCGTAGAGCGTCCGGTCGGGGCGGATGAGGAAGAGGCCGGGCTCGGAGAATCGATCGGGCTCGTCGCTGCCCTCGCGCTTCGAGGAAATATACAATCCGAAGCTGCGCGCCTGGTCCTCGGTCATATCGTAACCGAGCGGCACATCGGCGATGCCCCATCCGGCATACGCCTTTTCGGCGCGTTCGGCGCTATCCATGCTCGCGGCGAGTACATCGACGCCGCGCTCGCGAAAATCGGGCATCTTGCTCTCGAGATCTCCGAGCCACTGTTTGCAGATCGGGCAATGGATGCCGCGATAGAAGACGAGCATCGTCATTCGCTCAGGGGTGCTTTGCGACAAGGTAAACGGGTCGGCGCCGATCCGCGGCAAGCTGAGCTCGGGGGTCTGGCGACGAGGGATGAGGTGCGACATTCGGGGAATCTCCTTCATTATGGTTCGCCCAGACAACGCTCCGCCGAGCCATTTCGATCCGCTCGCCAGATCGAAATTGCGCTTTGCGCCCGATTTTCTATAATCCGCGGCCATAGTTCACCGGGAACCCTATTATGCGCGCTGCTCGCCACCTGATCATTGCACTTACCGCCGGCCTGGCGCTGGCCGGCTGCAATGGGGCCGAGCCCGATGCCGATGCCGGAGCGACCGGCGATGCGCTGCCCGAACTGGTCATCCACCGGCCATTCCGCCCCGGCCCCGGCGCGGTCAACAGCTACTGGCTCGAAGGCCCCGACGAAATTCTCGTCTTCGATACGCAGGGCGAACTCAATCTCGCCGCGCACGTCGTCGCGCGGATCGAGGAAACCGGCAAGCCGGTCACCGCGATCGTCATCAGCCATTATCATCCCGATCATTTCGGCGGGCTCCAGATGTTTGTCGCGGCCTTTCCCGACGCGCAACTGCTCATGACGCAGGATGTCGCCGACCAGATCGGCCGCGACCTTTCGGGCTATGTCGAGCAATTGCGCGAGCGCGATGGCGACGAATTCGAACTCCCGCCCGAACCGGCGCGCATCCTCGAAAATCGCGAAGACATTTCGATCTCAGGCGTGCCCGTCAGCGTGCACGAGATCGCCGGCGCCGAAGCCTCGCCGATCACCATGCTCGCCATTCCCAGCCAAAACGCGCTGCTCTCGTCCGATCTCGTCGTCAATCGCATGCACCCCAATATGGCCGATTCCAATTTCGACAGCTGGCCGCGTCTGCTCGACCGAGTTGCGCGCGATTATAGCGGCTACACGCTCTATCCCGGCCATGGCGACCCCGGCCCGGCCAATCTCCTGCTCGCCAACCAGGCCGCCTATCTGACCTTCATGCGCAACCTCGTCGTCAACGATATCCTGCAGGACGACGTCGCGACCGAAGCCGAGATCACCGATGCGATCGCCGCGATCAGGGCCAATTATCCGCTCTGGGAAACGACGACGGGTCGGAGCAACCAGTTGCGGCGCAATCTCGAAGCGATCGTCGCACAGCTTGGCGGCAGCACGGTCGGCCAGAATTCGCCCGCTTCCCAAACCGCCGCCGCACAATAGCCCGCCTCAGCGTTTGCGCTTGCCGCCCTTTTGGGGCCCGCGCGCAGCTTTGCCCCGGCGATGGTGGCCGCGCTCGCGCCGGTTTTCGGTGCCGCCGCCTTTGCCTTCGGGAAGCTCGAAGCGCAGCCCGCCGCTGACCGGATTGGCTTCGATCAGCCGCAATTCTAGCCGGTCGCCGGCCGTGAAACGCGTGCCGCTATCTTCACCGATCAGCGCCTGATGGGTCTCGTTATAGCGATAATATTCACGCCCTAGATCGCGCGCGAGCAACAGGCCATCGCCGCCGAAATCCTCGACCGTCGCGAAAAAGCCGAAGGGCTGGACGCCGGTGATCCGCGCCTTGACGATCTCGCCGACGCGGTCGGCGAGATAGGCGGCAACATAGCGGTCGACGGTGTCGCGCTCGGCCTCCATCGCGCGGCGTTCGAGCTTGCTGATCGTTTCGCCGAGCTGCTCCATCTTCGCGGTCTCATTGGCGGTCAGCCGCGTCTCGGCGACATCGGGACCGAGCTTGTATGCGCCGATGAGCGAGCGATGGACGAGGAGATCGGCATAGCGGCGGATCGGCGAGGTGAAATGGCCGTAGCTGGCGAGTGCGAGGCCGAAATGACCGGCGTTTTGCGGGCTGTAATAGGCTTGCGTCTGCGTTCGCAGGATCTGCTCCATGACCTGCGGAAGCTCGTCGGCGTCGCCGAGCCGCTCGATGACATGGTTGAATGTTTCGGGACGGATCACCTGGCCGAGCGCGAAGACGATATCGAAGGTCTTGAGATAATCCTTGAGCGCGACGAGCTTTTCGCGGCTCGGCGGCTCGTGGACGCGGTACATTACCGGCGCCGCCTGGGCCTCGAGCGCTTTCGCCGCAGCGACATTGGCGGCGATCATATAATCCTCGACGAGCCGGTGCGCATCGAGCCGCTCGCGCGGCGCCACCGACAATATCCGCCCCATCTCGTCGAGCACGATCCGCCGTTCGGGCAGGTCGAGTTCGAGCGGCGCGCGTTTGGCGCGCGCCTTGGCGAGCAGCGCCCAGCACGCCCAGAGTGGCTTGAGCGAGGATTCGAGCAATTCGTCCGGGCAAGCCGCGACGGCTTCAAGCTCGGGCATCGAACAGGGTGATGAGGCCGGCTCGACGGGCTCAGGTAGAACGGAATCGGGAGAACCATCGATCGCCGCCTGCGCGTCTTCATAGGCAATGTTCGCCGCGAGCCGCATTTTGACGCGCGAAAACCGCCAGCCCTTGATCTGCCCGTCCTTGCCGATCGCCAGATGGCAGGCAAGCGCCGCGCGGTCCTTGCCCGCTTTGAGCGAACAAACATCGGCTGACAGCGTTTCGGGCAGCATCGGCACGACTCGGTCGGGGAAATAGACGCTGTTGCCACGCTTCTTCGCCGAACGGTCGAGCTCGGACCCCGGCCGCACATAGAAGCTGACATCGGCGATCGCGACGATCGCGCGAAAGCCGCCCTCGCCGTCGGCCTCGGCCCAGATCGCGTCGTCATGGTCGCGGGCGTCGGGCGGATCGATGGCGACGATCGGCAGATGGGTGAGATCCTCGCGCTCGCCGAGATCGCGCCGCGCCGTCTTCTCGGCCTCGGCGATCACCTCCTCGGAAAATTCATTGGGGATGTCATGCTTGTGGATGGCGATCAGCGAGAAGCTCCTGGGCTCGAACGGATCGCCGAGAATCTCGGTGACGCGTGCGATGACCTTGGGCGCGCGCCCGCTGAGCTCTGCCAGCACGAGATCGCCGGCGCTCGCGCGGTTGGCGTCGGCCACCGGCCAGTCGCGGCGATGGCTTTTCTCGAGCCCCTTGAGCCAGAGCTTTCCGTCCTCCTCGTGGAGCACGCCCATCTGCTGCTCCTCGCGCGGCGCGAGCGTCTTCATCGGATGGGCGATCCAGCCCTGCCCTGCCTCTTCGGTGCGCGCGAGCACGCGGTCGCCGACGCCGAGCGGATGGCGCTTGCTGGGTTCCTTGACGCGTAACTGCGGCAGCGGCGCGTCGCTGTCCCAGCGCTCGGGCTCGGCAAAGATATCGCCATCTTCATCGACCGCAACGATCCGCAGCACGGTCACCTTGGGCAGCCCGCCGCTCTTGTGAGCGGCCTTACCCGCCGCGCCCTCGATTTCTCCCTTGTCGGCCATTTTTCGCAACACTGCCTTGAGGGCGATCTTGTCCTGCCCCTGCAGTCCGAAGGCGCGCGCAATCTCGCGCTTCCCCGCGGGTTTGTCCGAGGACGCGATAAAGTCGAGGATCTGCTGTTCGCTGGGGAGGCCGGGCGGCGGATTTTTGGGCATTGCGGCTATATAGGGGGATGGAGCGCGCTTGGCACCTATATCGTCATCTGATGGTGACGCGCGGAAATTACACGCTAAGCTCACCCCGATGGCATACGACCTCCTGATCATCGGCGGCGGGATTAACGGCGCGGCGATTGCGCGCGACGCGGCGGGGCGCGGCTGGAAGACGCTGCTCGTCGAGCGCGACGATCTCGCCAGCCATACCTCTTCGGCCTCGTCGAAGCTCATCCATGGCGGCCTCCGCTATCTCGAATATTACGAGTTCGGCCTCGTCCGCAAGGCGCTCAGGGAACGCGAGGTGATGCTCGCCGCCGCGCCGCATCTGATCAAGCCGATGCGCTTCGTCATGCCGCACGACAATAGCGTGCGCCCCTATTGGATGATCCGCGCCGGGCTGCTGCTTTACGATCTCATCGGCGGCAGGCGAAGCCTCAAGGGTACGCGCAGGCTCGGCAGGGCCAATCCGCGCTACCGCTCGCCGCTCGCCAATCCATCGGTCAAGGGTCTCGTTTATTCGGATTGCTGGGTCGATGACGCGCGGCTCGTCGTCGCCAACGCCCGCGACGCCGCCGACAAGAGCGCCGAGATCGCGACGCGGACCGAATTTCTTTCGGCCGAGCGAACCGGGCCATTATGGATCGCCGAGCTCGGCGACGGGCGAACCGTCGAGGCGCGCGCCTTGGTCAACGCCGCCGGTCCCTGGGTCGGCGAGGTGCTCGGCGATCGGCTCGGGCTGACCAGCAAGGCGCATGTCCGGCTCGTCCGCGGCAGCCATATCATCGTGCCCCAGCTCTATGGCGGCGACCATGCCTATATCCTCCAGCTTCCCGACCGCCGCGTGGTTTTCGCGATGCCCTATCTCGATCGCTTCACACTGATCGGCACCACCGACGTCGCGGTCGACACACCCGAAGACGCGATCACCTATAGCGACGAGATCGATTATCTGTGCCGCGCGGTGAATCACTTTTTCGCCGCCCAGATTTCGCCGCAAGACGTCCTCTCGCATTATGCCGGCGTGCGCTCGCTCTACGACGACGGTGCCGCCGATTCGATGGAGGTGACGCGCGAATATGTCCTCGAGATCGACGGCGGCGCCGACGCCGGCCAGCCGCCTTTGCTTTCGGTGTTCGGCGGCAAGATAACCACCGCGCGCGCGCTCGCCGAGGACGCCAATGACCGGCTCGCCCTGGCGGCGCCGCTGAGCGGCGCGGCTTGGACGCATGATGCGAAGCTCCCCGGCGGCGATATCGGGCGCGATTTCGACGCCTTCGCCGCGCGCGTCGAAGAACGCTGGCCGTTCCTCGATTGGGAAACCGCGCCGCGGATGGCGCACGCCTATGGCTCGCGTATCGAGGACGTGCTCGGCGACGCTACGAGCCTCGCCGATCTCGGCGAGGATTTCGGCGCCGGGCTCAGCGAGCGCGAGGTCGAATATCTCGTCGCGCATGAATGGGCGCGCGACGCCGGCGATATCCTCTGGCGGCGCAGCAAGATCGGGCTGCTCTCGGACGAACCCGATCAGGCGCGGCTCGCCGCCTGGTTCGAAAGGCGCAAAGCATGACCCGGCATATTCTCGCCATCGACCAGGGGACGACTTCGACGCGCGCGATCCTGTTCGACGAAGCGGGCAAGCCGCTCACCAAGAGCGCGCGCGAATTCCCGCAAATCTACCCGCGCGACGGCTGGGTCGAGCACGATGCCGAGACGATCTGGGCCGACACGCTCGCCGTCGTCAAGGATGTGCTGACCGACGAAACCTGCGCGATCGGGATCACCAACCAGCGCGAGACGATCGTGCTCTGGGACCGCGCCACCGGCAAGCCGCTCCACAACGCGATCGTCTGGCAGGATCGCCGCACCGCCGAAACTTGCCGCAACCTCAAGGCCGACGGCCATGAATCGGCGATCCGCGCGAAGACCGGCCTGCTCCTCGATCCCTATTTCAGCGCCACCAAACTCGCCTGGCTGCTCGACAATGTAGAGGGCGCGCGCGCCGCGGCGAAACGTGGCGATCTGGCCTGCGGGACGATCGACGCCTTCCTGCTCTGGCGGCTCACCGGCGGACGCGTCCACGCCACCGATATCACCAACGCCGGCCGCACGATGCTCTGCGATATTCACAAAGGCGAATGGGACGACACGCTGCTCGACCTCTTCGGGATAGATGTTCTTGCCCTCGCGGTTGACGATGAGGG
>CAYQVL010000095.1:0-6736 GCA_964420825.1 uncultured Sphingomonadaceae bacterium | reverse complement strand
TGGACTATGAGGGCGCCGGCACCGTCGAATTCATCGCCGATGCGTCGGAAGGGCTCAGCGCGGATCGGATATGGTTCATGGAAATGAACACGCGGCTCCAGGTCGAGCATCCGGTGACCGAGGAAATCACCGGGCAGGATTTGGTCGAGTGGCAGCTGCGCGTAGCGAGCGGAGAGGAACTGCCGAAGCGTCAGGATGAGCTGAGCATCGACGGCTGGGCGATCGAGGCGCGGCTTTATGCCGAGGATCCGGCGACGGGCTTTTTGCCAAGTACGGGGCGGCTAGATCGGCTCACGCTTCATGCGCATCGTATCGAAACCGGAGCCGAGCAGGGCGACGAGGTCAGTCCGCATTACGACCCGATGATCGCCAAGCTGGTGGCGCGCGGCAAGACGCGCGGCGAGGCCATCGCGATGCTGATAAAATCGTGCGAAGCGACCGAGGTGTGGCCGGTCAAGACCAATGCCGGATTCCTCGCCCAATTGCTGGGCGAGCCGGTTTTCCAGGCGGGCGATATGACCACCGGCTTTATTGACAGCATCCAGGAGCAGGTGGCGGCGAAGCCCGCGCTCTCGGAAGCGGCGAAGGCAGCAGCTGCAAGCGTCATCGCGCGGCGCTATGCCAAGCTTGCCCATTCGAGCGCCGGACCGACCGGCTTTCGGTTGAACGCGCCTTCGCGGACGGCCTTTCATGCTTCGGTCGACGGCGCTGATGCCGAGATCTCGATTCCTGCCGAGGAGGATGAGAAAGCCAAGCTGATGCCGCTGGGTAGCGGCGAGTTCGTCGCCTTCGAACGCGGTTTCGCCTATCCGGTCAGCCGCCGACCCAAAGGTGCCGACGAAGGTGCCGCTTCGGACGGCGCGATTCTCTCGCCGATGCCGGGCAAGATCCTCGCGGTTTCGGTCGCCGAGGGCGACGCCGTCGCCAAGGGCGACCGGCTCGTCACGCTCGAGGCGATGAAGATGGAGCACAGCCTCGTCGCGCCGTTCGACGGGACCGTGGCCGAATTGAACGCGGCCGAGGGCGGGCAGGTGTCCGAGGGGACGGTGCTCGTACGGATCGAGGCGACCGACACGCAATAAGGAGCACCAATGTCCGATTATCAAACTATCCTGACCGATCTCAGCGACGGCATCTTTACGATCACCCTCCACCGCCCCGAGCGGATGAACGCCTTTACCGAACGAATGATGCACGAGACGATATCGGCGTTCGACGAAGCCGATGCGAATGACGACGTCCGTGCGGTGATCGTTACCGGCGATGGGACGCGCGCCTTTTGCGCGGGGGCCGATCTCGGCAAGGGCGCCGAGACCTTCGATCATTCGCGCGAGCGCGGCGATGGCGATTCGCCGATCGCCGACGATGGCAGCGTCGACTGGTCGCACCGGCGGACGCGCGATGGCGGCGGGCAACTGACCTTGCGTATGTTCAACTGCAAAAAACCGGTGATCGGCGCGATCAACGGCGCGGCGGTCGGTATCGGCGCGACGATGACGCTGCCGATGGACGTGCGGCTGGCGAGCGATAGCGCGCGATTCGGCTTCGTCTTCGCGCGGCGCGGGATCGTCCCCGAGGCGGCGTCGAGCTGGTTCCTGCCGCGCCTCGTCGGGATCAGCCAGGCGCTCGAATGGTGCTATTCGGGCAAAATCTTCGGCGCCGAGGAAGCGCTGGCGGGCGGGCTTGTGCGCTCGGTTCATGCGCCTGGCGACCTGCTTGCCGCGGCGCGCGCGCTGGCGAAGGAGATGACGGCGGAGAGCGCCCCGGTGTCGATCGCGCTGACCCGGCAGATGCTCTGGCGGATGCTCGGCGCGAGCCATCCGATGGAGGCGCACAGGCTCGACAGCCGGGCGATTTGGTCGCGCGGTCAGAGCGGCGACGCCAAAGAGGGGGTGCAGTCGTTCCTCGACAAGCGCGCCGCGGACTATCCGGATCGCGTGTCGGACGACATGCCGCATTTTTCGCCCTGGATGGACGAACCGGAGTATTGAGCGTCGATTGCGCCGATCGCCGTTAGCCCTGAGCTTGTCGAAGGGCGTGTCTCCGCCGCTAGACCTGCTTCGACAAGCTCAGCACCAACGATTTTGTTTGCAAAGGGGAAATGACAATGACCGCACCGATATTCGATTTCACCGGCAAAAACGTCTTCGTCTTCGGCGGGACGAGCGGGATCAACCTTGGCATCGCCAACGCCTTTGCGCGCGCCGGCGCGCGGCTCGGCGTCGCCAGCCGCTCGCAGGACAAGGTCGAAGCCGCCGTCGCGCAGCTCGGCAACGAGGCGGGGCCAGCGCTCGGTTTTTCGCTCGACGTCCGCGATCACGAGGCGGTGGCGGCGGCGGTCGAGACGTTCGTCGCCGAGCGCGGCAAGATCGACGTTCTCGTTTCGGGCGCGGCGGGCAATTTCCCCGCCGCCGCCGCCGCGCTCAGCCCCAACGGCTTCAAATCGGTTGTCGATATCGACCTGATGGGGACGTTTCACGTCATGCGCGCCGCCTATAGCGCGCTCGCCAAACCCGGCGCGGCGATCATCAACATCACCGCGCCGCAGGCGTGGATCGCGATGCCGATGCAGATCCATGTCTGCGCCGCCAAGGCGGGCGTAGACCAGATCACGCGAACGCTGGCGATGGAATGGGGGCGCGAAGGCGTCCGCGTCAATTCGGTCTCGCCGGGGCCGATCGAGGGTACCGAGGGGATGGAGCGGCTCGCGCCGACGCCCGAGGCCAAGGCGCGCTCGGCTAATTCGGTGCCGCTCGGACGCATGGGCACCGTCGACGATATCGCCGACGTCTGCCTGTTTCTCGCCTCGGATGCGGCGCGCTATGTTTCGGGCGCGGTGATTCCCGTCGACGGCGGCTGGACCGCGGGCGGGATGATGAGCACGGCGATGGGCGGCTAGCGCGCAGGCTTGTCTTTGGGCGATCAATCGCCAATTAAGCCCTTTGTTGTGAAGCGAAAAAAGGGTTTTCGGCATGGCAGGCGGATGGTCGCGCGACGGCGCGGTTCAGGAGCAGATCGATGCGACGATCGAAGATGCGGTCAAGCGTTCGCGCAGCGATATGCCGCGCGGCGAGAGTCTTGAGGAATGCGCCGAATGCGGCGAGGATATTCCTCAAAAACGGCGTCTTGCTATCCCGGGCGTGCGTTTCTGCGTGACGTGCCAATCGGCGCGCGACGCGAAAAACGCACGGAGCTTCGGGATAAATCGGCGCGGCAGCAAGGATAGCCAGCTGCGTTGAGGGCTGCGGCCTTCACCGCCCCCAGGCGATGAAGTGCGGGTTGTCAAAGCCCCGATCCTTCTTGTTGTAGGTCAGCGGCCCGGCTTCGTTCTCGCCGTCGAGCACCATCACGCGTCCGCCGCTCGCCTCAAGCACCGCCTGGCCGGCGCCGGTATCCCATTCCATCGTCCGCCCGAGCCGCGGATAGACATCGGCGGTGCCCTGCGCGAGCAGGCAGAATTTGAGGCTCGATCCGGCAGGCGTGAATTCGGCGACGCCGATCTTGTCGAGCAGCGCGTCGGTCTCGGGTGTGCGGTGGCTGCGGCTGGCGACGGCAACGAGGTTCTTGCGGAAGGGCGAGCGCGCCTCGATTTCGTGCGGCGGGCGGCCCTCGGCGCGCGACTGGCCCGGCGCCACGCGCTGAAAGAACGCGCCTTGGCCCGCCGCGCCATAATAAAGCTTCGCAATCGCGGGCGCATAGACGACGCCCGACACCGGGCGGCCATGGTCGATCAGCGCGATATTGACGGTGAACTCGCCGTTGCGCGAAACGAATTCGCGCGTCCCGTCGAGCGGGTCGACGAGAAAGAAACGGTCGCCGAGCTCGGGGATATGCCCTTGGGACGCGGCTTCTTCGGCGAGGATCGGGATATCGGGGCAGGCGGCCTGTAGCCCGGCGGCGATGATCGCCTCGGCGCGCTGGGCGGCTTCGGTGACGGGCGACCCGTCGCCTTTCTGTTGGGCATCGAAATCGGTCTTGTAGATTGCGTCGATCGCTGCGCCAGCGTCGAGCGCGAGGCCGATCATGAGGTCGAGATGGGTATCTTTGTGCACGGGTAGCTTTCAAATTATCTGTTAGCCCTGAGTTCGTCGAAGGGCATCTCGCGGGTTGAGAGGCGGGCTTCGACAGGCTCAGTCCCAACGGGACGGGGGCACTGTCAAGCGTCGCCTCAGTTCACCCGGCGCTCCTTGCCCGCCCAATAAGGCGCGCGCAAATCCTTGCGAAGGATTTTTCCGCTGGCGTTGCGCGGCATCGCCGCGATGATATCGATCGATTTGGGCGTCTTGAAGCCGGCAATCCGTTCGCGGACGAAGGCGATGATCTCGCGCTCGGCGATCTCGGCGCCGGGTTTCGGAACGACGATCGCCTTGACGGCCTCTCCCCAGGTTTCGTCGGGAACGCCTATCACAGCCGCTTCGGAAACGGCAGGATGCTCGTAAAGCGCGTTCTCGACCTCGGCCGGATAGACGTTCTCGCCGCCCGAAATGATCATGTCCTTGATCCGGTCGTGGATGAAAATATAACCATCCTCGTCCATATAGGCGGCATCGCCGGTGCGCAGCCAGCCATCCTTGTCGACCGTTTCGGCGGTCTTTTCAGGCTGGTTCCAATAATAAGCCATATTGGCCGGCGAGCGCGTGATGACCTCTCCGACCTCGCCGGCCGGCAGCTCATTGCCGTCGGCGTCGACGATCTTGCACTCGACCCCGGGCAGCGCGCGGCCGGCCGAGCGCATCCGCGAGTTTCCCGCCGGATCATGGTCTTCGGGGTCGAGGATGACCACCGCGCCGCAGGTCTCCGTCATCCCGTAGGACTGGACGAAGCCGGCATTGGGAAACGCCTTCATGCAATCGCGGAGCAGCTGTAGTGGCATCGGCGAGGCTCCGTAACCGACCTGATTGACGTGGCTCATGTCGGTCACGGCGGCCTTGGGGCGGGTAATCAGCATTTGAAGCGCGGCGGGGACGAGGAAGAAGCGCGTCACCTGCCGGCGGTCGATGAGGTCGAGAATCTCCTCGGGCATGAACTCGGCGGTGACGCTGCATGCCGATCCGCGGTTGAACGGAACGAGGCCGTAGCCGGTGCCGGCGATATGCGCGACGGGCATCGGATCGAGCCCCGAATCGCCCTCGCGCCAGACATCCCAGGGAACGATCTCGCCGTCGGCCCCGCCGCGCGGCGCGAGAAAATTGGACTGGGTCAGGACGACGCCCTTTGGCCGGCCGGTCGTTCCCGAGGTATAGAGCTGGACGAGCGCGTTGTCGGGGCGGGGCAAGGACAGATCGAGACTTTGGTCCGCTTGTTTCGCAAGCTCGCCGATGCTTGTGCGCGCGCCGCCGTCCTCGCTCGACCAGAGATGCTCGATCGCCGGATTTCCCTCGGCAAGCTGTGTAGCGCAATCGATAAAATCGGGCGTCGCGACGATGGCAACGGCTTCGGCGTCGCTCAAAATATGCGCCATTTCCGCGCGCGCAAGCCGCCACCCCACCGGCACCACCGTCGCTCCGGCGCGCGCCGCGGCAAAGAGCAGGACGAAGTAGCGGTCGCTGTTCTTGCCGATCCAGGCGATTCGCGCTCCCGCACCGACTCCCGCCGCCGCTAGTCCGCGAGCCAGTCTTTCGCTCTCATCGCGGACCTCGGCGAAGCTGCTTTCGCGGCCTTCGAAGCGATAGGCGATATGGTCCGGGCGCTTTTCCGCCCAGAAGTCGGCTAGCTCGTTCAGCGTCCTTGCTGCATGTTCCTGGCGCACTGTCTAACCTCCCCAAGGGAACCCGGGCGCCCTGTTGTGCGTCCCTCTATCGACGGCATGGCCATGGCGAGCCGGGCCGGTTATGATCAACCGAACCCTATTCGGAACGAGGACAATTGCAATGCGTACGATCGAGCATTTTATCGCGGGTAATGGTGCGGGCGGCGGATCGCGCCAGCATGAAATATGGGATCCCAATACCGGCGAGGTCCAGGCGAAGGTCTCGCTCGGCGGCGCGCGCGAGCTCGCCAGGGCAGTCGATGCCGCCAACGCTGCGCAGCCCGCCTGGGCGGCGACCAACCCGCAAAAGCGCGCGCGCGTGATGTTCGCCTATAAAGCGCTGGTCGAGGCGCATATCGACGAACTCGCCGAGCTGCTCTCCTCGGAGCATGGCAAGGTTATCGCCGACGCGCGCGGCGACGTGCAGCGCGGCCTCGACGTCATCGAATTCGCCTGCGGAATCCCGCACGTCCTCAAGGGCGAATATACCCAGGGCGCCGGGCCCGGCATCGACGTCTATTCGATGCGCCAGCCCTTGGGCATCGTCGCCGGCATTACCCCGTTCAACTTTCCCGCGATGATCCCGATGTGGATGTTCGGCGTCGCCATCGCCTGCGGCAACGCGTTCATCTTGAAGCCTTCGGAGCGCGATCCTTCGGTTCCCGTCCGGCTCACCGAGCTGATGAAGGAAGCCGGGCTTCCCGACGGCATCCTGCAGGTCGTCCATGGCGACAAGGAGATGGTCGACGCGATCCTCGATCATAAAGACATCAAGGCGGTGAGCTTCGTCGGCAGCAGCGATGTCGCGCATTATGTCTATCAGCGCGGCGTCGCCGCGGGCAAGCGCGTCCAGGCGATGGGCGGCGCCAAGAATCACGGCATCGTCATGCCCGACGCCGATCTCGATCAGGTGGTGAACGACCTCTCGGGCGCGGCCTTCGGCTCGGCCGGCGAACGCTGCATGGCGCTCCCCGTCGTCGTTCCCGT
>CAYQVL010000094.1:0-6765 GCA_964420825.1 uncultured Sphingomonadaceae bacterium | reverse complement strand
CTTTGCGCGGCCGCGAGATCGGCTTCGA
Source organism: uncultured Sphingomonadaceae bacterium (assembly GCA_964420825.1). Classification (GTDB taxonomy): domain Bacteria; phylum Pseudomonadota; class Alphaproteobacteria; order Sphingomonadales; family Sphingomonadaceae; genus Parasphingopyxis. The sequence goes on along the minus strand of CAYQVL010000094.1, from coordinate 6,737 downwards.
CGTTGCGAAGTTCGGATCGCGCCTGATCCATCCGCTGGCTGATTGTACCAACCCCTGGAAGGAGGCCGCTGAACTGCGATTCGAAGCGCGCACGCCGCTGATCGATTTCCTGCAGCCGGCGCTCGCGATCGGCGATTTGCCGATCGAGAAATTCCACCGATTGGGTCGCTTCGGCGCGGCTGCCCGCAAGGTTCTGCTCAACGAACACGTCGATGAGCTTCTGATTGATCTGGCGCGCAAGCCGGGCGCTGTTCGCGTCCGAAAAGCCGCCGCCGCTCCAGCGCGTCGCGATGATGAACATGTTGCCCGCGCCATTAAGGTCGGGATTCTGCTCAGCGGTAACGGTGACGTTCTCACGCAACGATGCGGCAAGCGAGGCAACCTGCTGTGGCGTCGTTGCCTGCTGCGCCAGATCGGTCTGGCGAACGACGCGCTCGAGATTCGCCGTCGAGGCCAGCGTCTGGCGGATACGTTGAATATTGGCCTGCTGTTCGCGCTCGGTAACGCCGATTTCGCTGGTCAGCACCGATTGCTGCTGGACGCGAATGCGCGAGGTCGACTCATAGCTATTGGGTATCAATGCGACGACGAGCCAGCCGAGTACGGCGATTCCCCAGGCGACGGCCAGCGCCAGCCAGCGGCGCTGCCAGACCGCATGGAGAGCGATCCTGATTTCCTCGTAAATTGCGTTCATGGTCTAGCCGCCGCCCCCTTTGGCTGAAATTGTCGTCCGCACGATCGATCAGAACATGCTTTCGGGGATGATGATGACGTCGCCGGGTTGGAGTTCGACATTCGCACTGGTATCGCCGCGCCGCAGCAGGCTGCTGATCCGCAGGGCATATTCGCGCTGGCGGCCGCTCTCGCGATCGAAGCGGACAAGCCGCGCGCGATTGCCCGAGGCGAATTGGGAAAGGCCGCCGACCGCGATCATGGCGTCGAGCAGCGTCATATTCGCGCGATAGGGAATCGAAGCCGGCTCTTCGGTCGCGCCGATGACGCGGACGCGCTGGGCATAAGTGCCCGAAAATTCATTGACGATGACCGATACGCGCGGCTCGGTGATATATTGCGCGAGCATCACCGAAATGTCGTCGGCGAGCATCGCCGGGGTTTTGCCGACCGCGACCATATCCTGGATCAGCGGCGTGGTAATCCGGCCGTCGGGGCGGACCTGGACCTCGGCGCCGAGCTCGGGGTTACGCCAGACGAAGATCGTAAGCTTGTCGAGCGGACCGATGACATATTGTTCGCCCGGTCCCTGATTGGTGCTGACGAACGAAGCGGGCGGAAGCTCCTGCCCCGATCCGCTGACGCAGCCGGTCAGCGCCAAGGCCGAAACGCCGAGACAGAACGCCATCTTCGTGATTTTGAAACGCATCATCGGGCCCTTCTTGCTTCGGGCCGGTGACGTCACCGGCTATCGCTGGCGACATTCCGGCCCAATTTCAGGGTCGGCTATGCGCGAAAAGGGTTAAATTCCCGTTGAATTAGGTGGTTATTTTTCCGTCTTCGACCACAATTTCCAAGGCGCTGGGATGGCTTAGGAAGTTAACCGGGCTGGAGCTCAACCCGTAGGCGCCCGATGCAAACACCGCGACAAGATCGCCGATTTCGGTGTGCGGAACCGCGATATCGGCGGCGAGCCGGTCGAGCGGCGTACACAGCGGTCCGACGATGGTCGCGGTTTCGCCGGCCTCGGCTCCCATTTGGCTGGCGATCGCGACCGGATAGTTGCGCTTCATCACCATGCCGAAATTGCCCGACGCGGCGAGATGGTGGTGCATGCCGCCGTCGGTAACCAGGAATATCTCGCCCTTGCTGAGCTTGCGGTCGAGAATGCGCGCGACATAGACGCCTGCCTCGCCGATCAGCCAGCGGCCGAGCTCGATCATGAAACGCGTGTCCTTCAGGACGCCATCGCGGCGAGCGAGCGCGGCATCGAGCGCCGAGCCGACCGCTTCGACGTCGAGCGCGCTGTCGTTCGCCGTATAGGGAATACCGAAGCCGCCGCCGAGATTGATCGTCGCCGGTGCTTCGCCGATTGCATTGGCCAGATCTGCGGCGAGCGCGAGGCTGGCGCGCTGGCATTCGGAAATCGCCGCGGCGTCGAGCGACTGCGACCCCGAATAGATATGAAAACCGCGCCAGTCTGCCCCTCCAGCGAGCAGAACGCGAACCAGCGCAGGCACGCGCTCGGCATCGACGCCGAAGGGTTTGGCGCCGCCGCCCATGCTCATCCCCGATCCCTTGAGTTCGAAATCGGGATTGACGCGTACAGCCAGTCTTGGCGTCACGCCAAGCCGTTGAGCGCTCGCCAGCGCGCGCGTAGCCTCATGCTCGGACTCAAGATTGATCGTCGCGCCGAGCGTCAGCGCGAGTTCGATCTCGGCGTTGCGCTTGCCGGGCCCGGCGAAACTGACATGATCCATATCGGCGCCGCAATCGCGAACGCGCGCAAGTTCGCCGCCTGAAGCCATGTCCAAGCCATCGGTAATTTTTATAAAATGTTTAATTACAAGCGGATGCGGATTGGCTTTGACAGCATAGTGCAGGTCAATTCCATCGGGCATCGCAGCTCGAAAACGCGTCACCTGCGCACTCGCCAGGTTGAGATCATAGACGTAGAATGGCGTCTGCCCCGCCGCCTCGGCAAGCGCCGACACGCATAGGCCGCCAATCGTCAGCTCGCCCTCTTGTCCGGCAAAAGCCGGCGGGATCGGTCCGATCGGTTTCATACGCCCCATTTCCGCTCGATCGCGGTACGATCGAGCTTGCCATTCGGATTGCGCGGCATATCTCCCTGCCAGACAATCTCGCGCGGTTGCATGAAATTAGGCAGCTCGGCCTTGAGAAAGCGTTTAAGCGCTTCGTCTTTCTCGCCGTCATGACCGCGCACGATGAGGATGATCGCCGCACCGAGCCGCTCGTCGGGAACGCCGAAGGCGCAGGCTTCGGCGACTTCGCCACTGGCGATCGCCACATCTTCTATCTCGCTGGGGCTGACGCGGTTGCCGGCGGTCTTGATCATCGAATCGTCGCGGCCGACGAAACGCAGCAGGCCGGCTTCGTCGCGCACCACCGTATCGCCGGACCAGACGGCCGTGCCGCCATAGCGCGAAAACCCGGGCGCTGGCTTGAAGCGCAGCGCGGTGCGTTCGGCATCCTGCCAATAGCCTTGGGCGACGAGCGGTCCGGCATGGACGAGTTCGCCGGACTCGCCGCAGGCCGCTTCAACGCCATCGGGCCGGACGACCATGACTTCGGCGAAGGGAATCGCCTTGCCGATGCTTTCGGGATGCACATCGATGAGCGCCGGATCGAGCGTGGTGGAGCGAAACGCTTCGGTGAGACCGTACATAGAATGAAGCCGCGCGCCGGGAAACAGCGACCTGAGCTTGCGGACGAGCGAAACCGGCATCTTGCCGCCGGTGTTGGTCAGCGTGTTGAGTTTGGCGGCGATCTCTTCTGGCCAGTCGATTTCGGTCAACTGCACCCAGAGCGGCGGCACCCCGGCCAATATCGTGACGTCATGACGCCCGATCGCTTTGACGACGTCGCGCGCCAGCAAATAGTCGAACGGAACAACCGACGCGCCCGCCGCCCAGCTCGAAAGCAGCTGGTTCTGGCCGTAGTCGAAGCTGAAGGGCAGGACGCAGAGCGTCCGGTCGGGCGGGCGGACACCGAGATAATGCGCGACGCTGATCGCGCCGAGCCACATATTGGCGTGGCTGAGCATCACCCCCTTGGGCCGCCCCGTCGAACCCGAGGTATAGAGGATCGCCGCGAGCGCTTGGGGATCGGCGTCCGACGGCTTTCGGGCAATACCATCGAGACCCACATCGGCCTCATCGACAGCCACACAACCATTTGAGATATCGCCGCTTTTCAGGCTGGCAAGCCGGGCCTTGCCGGCGATGAGCAGGGATGCGCGGGCATCAACGAGAATGTAAACGAGTTGCGCGCGTTTGAGGAGCGGATTGACCGGCACATGCACCAGCCCCGCCCGCGCCGTCGCCAGCGGCATCAGGCAGGCGAGCCGCGTCTTGTTGAGCCAGCTCGCGACCCGATCGCCCGGTTCCAGCCCTTGGTCCAATAGCCACAACGCCAACGCGCCGACCGCGGCGTCGAGCCCGGCAAAATCGAGTTCGCCATTCTTGTCGATCAGCGCGACATCGCCCGGCGCCCCGCGCAGGGCGAGATGATCGAGCGGCTTGGGATCGGCGTTTAAGTCTTTCGTCATCGCTTCGCGCTAGGCCTCTCGATCTGCTTCGCCATCGGGATAGCGCCATGACAGTTAACGTAAAGCTATTCGAAAACTTCCGGGAAGATACCAAGCAGATTTCGCCGGGCTCCATATTGAGCAAGGCGATGTTTCACTGCGTGATCAAGACCGACTGCCCCGAAATCATCGACTATGGCGCAGGCAGCGAACCCTAAAAGGCCGGCTGATGGACGAGGAGCGCGCGCTATAGTCTCGAACTCTACAACCTGGATCACCCGGCAAGCTGGTGGCGCCTGGCGCGGGTAGCCATTTGCGGCCTTGTCCACGGCGGTGCGAATGATTAGGCGAGCGCAAACGGGCATTTCTTGGGACAAATTATGGCATCGGAAGGAGCAAAACAGGTCGAGGATACGCTGCGTGCGGTGCTCGTCGACGTACTTGCGCTCGATCAGGCGCAAGTCGCCTTGTTCGACGAGACCACACCGCTATTCGGCGCGCTCCCCGAACTCGATTCAATGGCGGTCGCCGGGCTTCTCACCGAGATCGAAGAACGGCTCGGTATCTGGATCGAGGACGACGAGTTCGAGGCCGAGATGCTCGAGAGCTTCGGTGCGTTGCTGATATTCGCGCGGGACAAGGCGCTCCAGTGAGCGCCCTCGCGCCGCGATTTTCGACCTACAATTGCGGCGGTGGACGTGAATGGCTGGTCAGCCACGGGCCCGAAGATGGCGCTCACGTTCTCATAGTGCCGCCACTATTCGAAGAGCTCAACCGCACCCGCCAACTGCTCGCCCAGATGATGCGGCGGCTTGCCGCCGCCGGCATTGCCACGCACCTGCCCGATCTGCCCGGAACCGCCGAAAGTAGCCGCACGCTTGAAGACACGAGCTGGAGCGAGTGGCGCGAGGCGATCGCGCTCGCTGTGCAGGCCGTAAGCGCTTCGTACATAGTCAGCATCCGCGGCGGCAGTCTGCTCGACGATAGCGCGGCCGACGCCGATGTTCTCCGTTTCGCGCCGACCGAAGGCAAAAGGCTCCTTCGCGACATGGTGCGTGCGCGGAGCGTCACCGACAAAGCTTTCGATAGTACCGCGCAGAAGGCGATTTTCGACGGTGGACCGACCTTACTTGGCGGCTATCCGGTGAGCGCCGCTTTCGCATCGGCATTGCGCCAGGCCGAGCCTGCGGACAGCGCGAAAGTGCAAACAATCCGTCTTGAGGGCGATCCTGGCCCTGCCTATCGCCACATCGCCGGACCGCCACTCTGGCGCCGCGCCGAGCCCGCCGGGTCACCCGAACTCGCCAGCGCGCTGGCGCAAGAAATTGTGAACTGGATAGGATGATGCGCGCGCTTTTTCATTTTGCGTGCGAAGGCGAAATTCTCGCCGCCTCGATCGACAAGGCCGAGGGATCGACCGGGATCATCTGCGTCACGGGCGGGACCCAGACGCGATTCGGCGCCCATCGCGGCAATGCTCTACTCGCGGCGCGTTTCGCAGCTGCGGGCTATCCCGTCATGCGCTTCGACCGGCGCGGCGTCGGCGACAGTTCGGGACAGGATCCGGGTTTCGCTGACAGCGGCGCCGATCTCGCCGCCGCCATCGCCGCCTTCCGCGTGCGCTGTCCTTCGATTGAGCTTCTTGTCGGCTACGGGCTTTGCGATGGCGCCACCACGCTCTGCCTCCATCACGCCGAGGTCGGCATTGACGCACTGCTGCTGACCAACCCCTGGGTTGTCGAAGCCGCCGCCAACGAGCCTCCCCCCGCCGCCATCGGCAAGCATTATCGCAAGCAATTGCTGAGCCTGGCGAGCTGGAAACGGCTGCTGAGCGGCGGCATCGACTATCGCAAGGCGCTCCGCGGCGTCTTCAAGCTGGTCAAGCCGCAAAGGAACGCCGACAGCCTCGCCGCGACAATCGGCGATGCGCTCGCGCACAGCGATGCGCCCGCGCATCTGGTGATTGCCGAGGATGACGCCACCGGCGTCGATTTCGATCATGAATGGCGCAAAGGCGCCATGCGCTCGCTCTCCGGCTCGCAGCGTTTTACCCGCGCGACGATAGCCACAGACGCGCACAGCTTCGCGCGCGAGGGCGATTTCGAGCAGTTGGCACAGACGTGCCTTGAAGCGATCGCGCGGTTTGAAGCGTCCTCCGCCTGAGAGACTAGCCCTGTTCGAACTCGCTCTCGCCGATGAACTTCTCGGCATCGAGCGCTGCCATGCAGCCGGTTCCCGCAGCGGTCACCGCCTGGCGGTAGATCTTGTCCATGACGTCACCGCAAGCGAATACGCCCGCCACGCTCGTCCGCGTGCTGCCGGGCTCGACCTCGATATAATTGTCGCCGTCGAGCGCGAGATGACCGCGAAAGAGCGCGGTCGCCGGGTCATGGCCGATGGCGATGAAAGCGCCTTCCGCTGCGATCCGCGAAATCTCACCGGTCTTGCTGTCCTTGAGGTCGATCGCGACCAGCCCTTCGGGATCGCCGTCGCCCACAAACTTATCCACACTCTT
>CAYQVL010000093.1:0-6790 GCA_964420825.1 uncultured Sphingomonadaceae bacterium | reverse complement strand
CATGCGGCCCGATGGAGCGAAGCGGAGCGCGGTCGCGCCGTCAGGCGCGGGACGGCTGGAAACGAGCCGACGTCCACCAGCGCGCTGCGTCAAATGCCCGAGAAGAGACTGTAGGATGAGCTCGTGAAAAGCGGTTCAGAAGCGCGATTCCGTGGCGATTGCCCTTCCTCCAGAGTTTCGCCTTGTAGAGAATGTCATAGAAGATGAGTTCCACGCGGTCGGCGATTATGCGACTGAACAATCGTCGCATATCTTGCTGTGAACAGGGCGTCTATTCACCGCAATGGACACGGCAGAAAAGACTTGCCCTCGCCGTAACGCCGCAAGCCGATCTTTACCCAATGCCGCATCACCCGCCTCCGGCAAGCAGCCTACGCCAGCCGCCCTGGCGCATTTTCACCGCTTCAGCGATGCGCCGCCGAACCCGCGATCGAAGGAAGTCCGAGCCGCCCGTCCATTCTTCGCCCACCAACCGCTCGCCGAATAAGGCGTTGGCAATATCGCGCTGACTTGCGCCATCTGCGAGCGCATCGGCCGTGCGCAAGGCCTCGACCCTTCGCGCCATGGCGGCCTCGCGCGGAAAAAGACGATGCGGAAACCGCCCGTGGCGAATCAGCCCGAGCAACCGGCGCAAGGTCAAGAGCCGAGGCTCGGCTTGCGCGGCGCCGGACAGAACATAATGGAGCCTTACGGGACGGCGCCCGAGAACCGAGCCCTCAACAATGTCCAGCCGGATACGGCGCCAGCCGTCGCTGAGCAGGACATGCTGCCGCCCATCCTCTCGAAGTGCGACCGTCGCCCATCTTGCAAACCTCGCGAGATCGAAACAGTCTGGATCACCGGCTTCCCCGGAACTCGCCCGCACCGGCAAAACGGCGGGATCGATAGAATCTCGCCACAGGATACAAGCCCTTGTCGCGGGCAAGAGCGCGCTTTCTGCGAAAGTCGAGCCCCCAGGAGCGCGAAGCCGGCGTCGACCGTACGATCGCGACTCCCTTCTCAAAGGATACTTTTCCGCCCCTTTTGCTCGCGGAGGCGGCATAGCGCTCGTCGCGCCGCAGCCATTCCCATGCAAGGCCAGCGCGATCCATATCCGCCAGCGCCCGGTAGGATTGAGGGCTGCGCCAATCGCAAGGACCGTTCGGACCGGCCGTCATCTCGACCCTGAACTCGAGACGAAAGACAAGATCGCGGAAAAGTGAACAAATACATAAGGCGCCGATTTGCCTATTACTTCGTGCGAATCTAATATCGGGTCATTGATCAATGGCTTACAGCGACGATTGAGAGCCGTGGCTGCCGGGCCGGAACGGAAGAAGCGCAGGCCCAGGCTTGGAGCGTGCCGCGCCGAATAATGGCGTGGGTGATGGGTCGTATCAGAGTTGCGGAGGAATTTACCCAAGCGGTGGAAGCCCTCACTTGCCCCGAGGAACTTGCCGGCCTGCTTGAAGAGATCGCCGAAGCTTTGGGTTTTCGTTATTTCGCTCTCACCCATCATGTCGACCTTCCCCGGGCGCCGCAGCCGGCGGTAAGAATTCATAACTATCCGCCGGGCTGGGCCGGTTATTTCGACGAAAATGGGCTCGGCCCGATCGACCCGGTACATCGCGCCAGCCAATTGACGAGCGTCGGCTTTACCTGGTCGCGGCTGCCACAAATGATCGAGCTTAATGAGCGCGATCGCGGCATCCTCGATCGGGCAGCGCGCGAAGGCATAGGCGAGGGCTATACCGTGCCCGCCCATGTGCCGGGAGAAGCGGCCGGCTCCTGTTCCTTCGCGACGGCAACGGGCATGCCCGTTTCCGAAGACCTTCTTCCACTTGCCCAACTTATCGGCATGATCGCCTTCGAGACGGCGCGCCGCATGTGGGAGGTTCGAGATACCGACACGCAGCCCCGCCCTCGGCTCACCGATCGTCAACGCGACTGCGTCTTCTGGGCGGCGCGCGGCAAGTCCGATTGGGAAATCGCCAAAATTCTCGGCATCAGTCATGAAACGATAATCCAGCATTTGAAACAGGCACGAGAACGCTACGGCGTCGGCAAACGCACCCAGTTGACCGTGCATGCGCTGTTCGACGGAACGTTGAGCTTCACCGATGTGATCAGCCGCTGAACATCCCCATTTTTGGGGAATGACGTCCCGGGCTCACTCGAACGATAGTCATGGCTCCTCACAACGGAGCAAACCTCATGATCCTATCGATCGATTCGAGTAATCAATCCGCCCATAGAGCGGTCATCGACGCGATGTTCGAAGCACGCAAAAAGGTCTTCGTCGATTTGCTCGGCTGGGAGCTCGATGTCGCGCATGGACGTTATGAGATCGACGCGTTTGACGACGAGCACGCCCAATATCTGGTCGTCGCCGATGACGATCGTCGCCATCTCGGATCGGCGCGCCTCCTGCCGACCACCCGCGCGCACATATTGGGCGACCTGTTTCCCGATCTGTGCAACCAACCGCCGCCGCGCGGCCCCCATATTTATGAGATAACCCGCTTCTGCCTCGGGCCCGGCCTGGGCGCGGCGAGGCGGCGTCGCGTTCGTGACACACTGGTCATGGCTCTGGCCCATCATGCGCTTGCACGCCGGATCGCGGCCTATACAGGCGTAGCCGAGCTCGGCTGGCTACGTCAGATCGAACGCTTTGGCTGGCGCTGCAAGGCGCTGGGCAAGCCGCGCCGGCGGTGCGGTATGACGCTCGGAGCGCTGCGGATAGATATCGCGGCCGACACGCCCGATCGTCTCGAGCGTACCGGCATAACATCTTCTGGCGAAGCAGCATTGCTGCTGGAGGCGGCATGATGACGCCGATGGGTATGTCAGAGGCCGACATCGCCGGAGAGGCGGACAGCTGGGCGGCGCGCCTGCTCGATCAAGGCTATTGCATCGTTCCCGGCGCAATCGCGCCTGCCAAGGTCGCCGGCCTTGCGGCCGACCTTGCCGGGGATTTCGAAAAAACTCCCTTTTGTGAGGGAGGTTTCTATGGCGATCGCACGAAACGGTTCGGGCGGCTGCTTGCTCGCTCGCGCCTCATGGCCGAGTTTGTGCTCGATCAGCGAATATTGGGGATAGTGGAGCGCGTGCTCGGCCCCTGGTGCGACACCATCCAGCTCACCCTTACCCAGGCGATCGCACTTCATCCGGGAGCGCTCCCGCAGCTGCCGCACCGCGATCAGGACATGTGGCGCGGCCAGATCGGCGAGATCGAATATCTGGTCAACATAATGTGGCCCTTCACGCCCTATCGGCTCGCCAATGGGGCCACGCTGGTCTGGCCAGGCAGCCATGGCCGGCGCGCGCTCGATGCCGACCGCGCGATCGAGGATCCGATCGCCGCCGAGATCGACCCCGGCAGCGCCCTGATATTCCTCGGCTCTACGCTCCATGGCGCGGGCGGGAACCGGTCGCATGTCCCGCGCCGAGGCATGATTGTCAGCTACTGTTTGGGCTGGCTCAAGCCTTATGAAAATCAATGGCTCGCCTATCCGCCCGAGATTGCGCGGCATTTCGAACCCGAACTCGCCGCGCTGGTCGGCTATCGCCAGCACCGCCCGAACCTTGGCAATTATGAGGGACAGTGTCCGTCAATTCTGCTGCAGGATGCGCCGCCTGAGCGATTGGGCGCAATCGACGCCCTGCGCCCGGACCAGCAGGAACAAATCGAGGGATTCGTCGAAGAGCAGCGGGCGGGACAGATTGCGCGAGCGAGCCAATGAGCGCGGGCGCGACATTCGACCGGGTCTATCGCGAGATCAAGCGCCGGCTTGCAGAGGCACAATTTCCTCCGGGCGAGCGGATCGAGCCGGCCCATCTCGCCAGCGAACTTCATGCCAGCATCACGCCCGTGCGCGACGCTCTTCACCGGCTGGCCGGCGAGCGCCTCGTCGAAAGCCCCGAACATAATGGATTTCGCATGCCGCTTCTGACCGAGGCGGCGTTGCGCGATCTCTATGCCTGGCGCGGCCTGTTGCTTACGCTTGCCATTGGCCGGCTACCCAAAGGACAGCCGCTGCGTGCCGTCGTTCAGACCGAAGATAGGGAGGAAGACCAGAGCCCCACGGTCGCGCCGCTGTTTGTCGAACTCGCAAATGCAACCGGGAGCCCCGAACATAGTGTGGCAGTCGCGGCGCTTGGCGACCGGCTGGCGCCATTCCGGCTGGCCGAGGCCGACGTCCTGGAGAATATCGCGGACGAAGCTGCGGGGATCGCCGCGATCCTCAGAGCCGGCGAACGCCGGGAACTGAGACAGGCGCTCGTCCGCTATCACCGCCGGCGCGGGCGGATGACGCCGCAAATTCTGGCCCGGTTGCACGGCCAGCGCTGACCATCCAACGGCGGGCGGCCACCTATCTGCAAACAATCGGCTTATAATCGTCGAATAAAATTCACATAAATCTTCGCCGGTCTAGCCTCTTCCATGCTGCGCAATGGCGCGCGGCGAACACCAAAGGAGAAGCGTCATGCAACACGAACATGATGAAGCAGCCGTCGAACTGATCGATCTCGGCGCTGTTACCGAGGAGACGCTCGGTCGTTCCGGCCCGCCGGTCGAAACAATCGGACTTCTGTTCGACGCGGGAATCTCCGACGAGTAACCCCGTCGGGCGGCGCGGTTCATGGCCGCGCCGCCTCGCTCGCCGATGACCCGTTTCCGACTCCGCCCGCGTCTGTCCTTCTGCTCGATCGAGGGTCGTGCAGTCCTTTTGGACATCGATCGAAACCGCTATTTCGGGCTCCCGGAACCGGCTAACCGGGCATTGCATGAGCTCTGGCAGGCAGGCGGCGAACATCCCGGCATCGTTGGTTTCGAATCGCTTCTGCGCCTCGGGATCATAGAACCCGCGGACGCCTCTGAAGCACCGCTTGGGCCGGTCCAAATCGCCGTTCCGCCACACAGCCTTCTCGAGCAAGCGCCGGTCACGGCCTCCGGAATCGGTCGACTTCTCCCCGTATGGCGGCACGTCGTGCGCGCGCGCCGAGAAATCGCGCGCGGCCGCTTTTCCCAACTCCACGCGAGGATGACGGCCGCGCCGCCGCATGCTGCAATGCCCGTCAAAAAGATGGCAGAATATCTGTCCGCCTTCCGCACGGCGCGGCGGCTCGTTCCGATTGAGCCCAACTGCCTGCTCGATTCGGTCGCGCTCTTCGATCATCTCGTCCGGTATGGACTGCGCGCCGACCTTGTCCTTGGCGTGCGGCTCGACCCTTTCTCGGCGCATTGCTGGCTGCAGACGCAAGATTGGGTGCTCAACGATCCCGCCGAGCATGCGATGACGATGACGCCGATTCTCGCGCTGTGAATACGCGCTATCTCGCCTTCGCCGGTCACGAAGAGACTGTCGCCGGACGCCTGCCCGCCGAACGTCTCCTGGGACTTGCCGCGCAGCTGGACATGACTATCGTGCTTGACCGGCCTGGACTGAAGCTATTGGCGGACAAGACGCTGACCGTCATGCCGTTTGGCGCGAGGAGCGCGATAGTCGGCGAGCTTTTCACGCTCGACGGCAGTCGAATGACAGAAATGGACGAGCCGAGCGCGGCGCGGCTCGCATCGAGCAACGGCGAAGCGCTCTTTCGCTCTTCCTGGGGGCGCTATGCGGCCTTTCTCCAGTTGGAATCGGGCGGGCAAGCTGTTCTCCGCGATCCCTCGGGCGGACTTACGGTATATTATGCCGATTGGGATGGCCTCGCCTGCTATTTCGGCGATATCGAGCCCGCGCTCGTGCTCGGCATCGTCCGTCCCGAGATCGATACGCTCTTCGCCGCGCACTGGCTGGCCTGGCCGCATCTGCGCACTGCGCGCACAGGCCTTGCGCAGGTGCGCGAGCTGCTTCCGGGAACCCGCCGGATAATGGGCGAGACCGGTGTAATCGACGCGCTTTGGGATCCCTGGACGCATATCCGCGAGCCAATCGCCGATTTCGACGAGGCGGCGCGGCGGGTGCGCGAGACCATATGCTCGACCGTTGCCGCCTTGGCCGGAGATCGCGATCAAATCCTGCTCGAGCTTTCCGGCGGCCTCGATTCGTCGATTCTCGCAGCGGCGCTGGCGCAGTCGGGAGCGCCCTTCGCCTGCGTCAACTTTACCACCGGGCTCGCCGACGGCGACGAGCGGCGCCATGCGGCCGCTGTTGCAAGGATGCACGGGGCAGAGCTGATCGAGACGGGGATCAAGCCGGCTGCCGACTTCCTCATGGCCTCCGGTACGCGGCGCCCGCGCCCGGGCGCGAGCGTCCTGCTGGGTCCGGTCGACCGTGCTCTTTCCGCCAGCGCCGATGCGCGCGGCGCCGACGCGCTGTTCAGCGGCGGAGGCGGCGACAACATCTTCTGCTTTCTCACCACCGCGGCGCCGGTGATCGACGCATGGCGCTCCGGAAAAGCGGTCGCCGCATGGGACGCGCTTCGCGACGTCGCCGAGCTCAACGGCTGCACTGTCTGGACAGCCGCGCGCCATGCCATGCGCAAGGCGAGGCGCCAGGCGTCGCCCAAGGCATGGCGCGTCAACCGCGAATTTCTCGCCTGCGCACCGCCTCCGCCCGACCCGCACCCATGGCTTATCCCGCCCGCCGGCGCATTGCCCGGCCAGTTGGAGCATGTTGAAGGACTGGCGCTCATCGAGGACCTTCTCGACGCAGCCGATCGCACCCAGACATATGATATGGTCTATCCGCTCCTGGCGCAGCCCGTCGCCGAACTCTGTCTTGGCATTCCCTCGTGGCTATGGGTGCGCGGCGGCCGCGACCGCGCGGTCGCGCGCGCTGCCTTCTCGGACCTCCTGCCCGAG